>NZ_JANOJV010000045.1:0-3452 GCF_031418915.1 Chamaesiphon sp. VAR_48_metabat_135_sub
TCAACTTCATCGTTCTCAAATTCATCATCATCCTCAAACTCAGGCGGATCGATATATTCCGGTTCGGGGGCTGGTTTAGTTTTAGTCGCAACCGGAATGGTAGTGCTAGTTGGCACGGGTGCTGATTCTTCAGCGACAGGAGATGAAGCTACATCGATTGCATTGCTGTTATCTTCTACTGGAGAAGTAGCAGCACCAGTTACTGCCGCTGGTGTGACAAGCTCTGGAGCGGGTGCCAGCATAATCGTCCCAGCAGTAGGTGGTGACAGCAATGAGCGCGATCGAGGATTGAGGATATCAATAATGGCATCGGCAAGCCGTTCGTCAGTACCCATAAAGAAATTCTGCCAATTCAGGACAGTTGGATGAACATAGCCATCGATATAACAGGCAGGGGATTTGACTTTATCGCCGACAGATTTGCGAATGATCATCGGCTGAAAGATACAGAGGGCATTGAAAACTTCATTTTTAGGGCGGAATAAAGTTTTGTTTGCTTCAGCCTGACAGCGAGCTACGGAGGTGCAAAACTTCTGCCACTCGATCGATAGAGTCGCTTGGTGGGAACCCTTGGCAAACAGTCGGAGTGGAATATCGTGGAGCGGTTGCTTGTTAGGGTTGAGTCGAGGGCAGGTATTAACCTGCGCCCCTCTCAGTTAGATCCGTACGTGCGACTTTCGCCGCATACGGCTCCCGATGTCCTTGTCTTGCGACTTTGCTAGTGCGATACTGGGTGGTGTATTGCTACAACTTTCCCTCTTCTGTCCATGTGGATGTAATCGTGACACGATTCATGAATCCCTACTAGGTTTTTCTTGTCCCAGTTGTCATGGTTTCCATCTATGTGGTGAAGATGTATTTTTTCTTCACCTATGAACGTGAGTCCACAGGCGACGCACTTACGGTCTTGCTTTTTGATAGCTTTAGAGGTTGACCCGTCATAGAGCTTACTTTTTCGTTCGCTCCAATAAGAGATATCGCCGTCGTATGGGGATTTCTCTCCTTTGACATTGATGTGCTTATTTTCAGAGTAAGGAACCGTTGGAAATGCCTTATCTAGTAAGGATTTACAAGAATGGCGATTCTGTTTTGTTTCCTTGTTAAATACCGTGTAAGCCCGTTTCTGTATGAAGTAGAGAGAATTTCTCGACCCATCCATCTTGCAGAACTTATGGTAGTTTCTCCATCCTCTAACCACAGGGGCTAATTTCTCAGCCTTAATTGTGGCACCGTAGTTTGAGTTGTTGACGATGTGTTTTACCTTCTTGCGGAAAGCTTTGTAGTTGTCCACAGAGGGAGTACTACGAAACTTGCCGTTTTTCTGGACTTTGAAATGCCAGCCGAGGAAGTCAAACCCATCTGTCGTAGCTGTCAGCTTGGTTTTACGTTCGCTAACTTTCATACCTCGTTGGGCTAGAAATTCGCTGATTCGTTCAAGTATGGCATCTGCGTCGTCTTCTGGTTTGAGGATGATTACCATATCGTCAGCATATCTGACGCTCTTATGGATATCCTCAATGCCGTTGAGAGCAATATTTGCCAGCAGTGGACTTACAACTCCGCCTTGGGGCGTTCCTTGGTCAGGGAACCCTACATTAGTACCAGCTTTTAGACATCGGAAAATACCGAGTTTTAGTCCTGCTGGTGCGATAAGGTTGTCCATGATTGCAGAGTGGTTTATCCGGTCGAAACATTTTTCAATATCGAGTTCGATTACTCGTTTATTCATTCCGTTGCAATTTGAGCGTAGATTTATGAATAGGATTTTCTGGGCATCATGTGCCGAGCGTCCTGTCCTAAACCCGTAACTATAAGCATGGAATGTTGCTTCGTGCGCTGGTTCGAGGGCATATTTAGCTAGGCATTGCCACGCTCTGTCCGCCATTGTGGGCACTTTTAAGATACGTGTGCTTCCATCCTTTTTAGGGATTGGAATTTCTCGTAGCTTTTCGTGCTTCCAGTTGGTGCGATGTAAGCCAATTAGGTCGGCTAGTGCTAGGCGTTCTTCAAAGGTAAGGGACGCTTTGCCATCAATACCTGCTGTCTTCTTGCCTGCATTTAACTGCGTTACTTGTCGAATCGCTAATAATCTAGCTGATTGGGATTTGAGAATTAGTTTCTGTAGTGACCGCGCCTTCCGCTTGTCTTTAACTGAAACTGCTTTGTAAACTCGTCTTTGTAACCGGAAAAGCGTCTTCTGGAATTTCTTCCATTTGAAGCTCTTCCATAATTCGCTAGCGTTTACGCTGCGTCCAATCATGATTTACTCCAAGTTGTTTATTCTGAACACCTTGCGACAATTACGTCGCATCCTACCCGCGTCTGAGGAGTTAATCCTCTCGTCTGGTCTACCGTGAGCGCGACCGCTTACAGACCTCATACACGTTTTTATTCGTTCCGTCCAGATGATTGATAGTCCCGTTAGATGTAGCCACTTCAACCGCCAAAACCCCTTACTCTTGCCGCTGTTTGGACGATACGCGGCGGGATACTAATCTTTGGCGAGGTCAGACATTAGGATTGCATCTGCCTTGTTTTAGGTTGCTTTTCAAGGCTCGATTTCATCATGGGAACTCCTCATTAGCCGCAGTGTCCAGTGCAATTCTGGTCTGATTCAGCCCTGTCCCCAGCTTCACTCTCACGAATTCCGAGTCGTGTCGGTGTGGGCAGATTGAGAGTCATCTCCGAGTTTGAGAGGAAGGACTTTCACCTTCATTCCTCAGACAGTTCAGCCCTTGATCTGTATCATGTTTGGATACCAGGCTGGTAGTGTTATTTACGGACTGACTACCGTGATTTAACTACAACGAATCGCACCGTCCATAAACATCACCAAGAAGATTTGGAAGTTACCAGCGTTAGGATCGTTACTATGCTTGGCACGATCCCATTCACCCAGTACGACTAGAGTTTCCTCGGTTTGACTGGCTTGGCGATCGAATGCGCCCAGTTGACAGATGGGAGTGAGGATCATTCGAGGCTGCTGGAGCAAAATCCCCACCTCAGTTTGCCCGCTGTTGTAAGCGTACTCGGTCATTTCGGTACCTTCAAGGTTCTTCCAACCAGCTTTCTCAGCTTGACTCAGCGGCACAAAATAACCGCACTGGGCGGGATTTTCGCCGCGCAACGCTTGTGCGTAAGGATAGGAGAAATCGGTGGCTGGTAATGCGTCGGTGAGATATCGACTTGTAGTAGTGGTCATGAATTTTCAAAAGAAGATAAAGAACAAAAAAAGCACCAATGAGATTGGTGCCGCACAAACAATAAAAAAGCACTAATAAAGATTAGTACTAGGGATTTTACACAGATGCCAATGCTTGACGATTGGATGCTAATAGATCGATCGCAAATTTAGCCGCAGCCGCAGTAATTCGGCCTTCAGGGATTCGAGCGAAAATATCATTAATTTGAGTGGGAGTAATCGCTTTTAACCGCTGTTGCCAAACAATTTG
>NZ_JANOJV010000046.1:0-1901 GCF_031418915.1 Chamaesiphon sp. VAR_48_metabat_135_sub
TCGTCTAAAACCTCAGGTGTTTTTTGACGCTGGTGGCGTGTCGCACTATAGCTGTTCATCTTGATGTTGAATTACCCACAATCCAAATCCCCGATCGATCGTAGAAATCAACATTAAATTCTACCTCACAACTCAACTGACGGCGAATCGAACAGCCAGTATCGCCCAATAACAGACCCAACCATAAATCTACCAGATTCAAACCCGTCTTTTGTTGTAATTCCACCAACAACATTTCCCTGCATTCCGCCATCACCCCCCGAATCCGACTCGCCCACAGCTCGATCTCCTCCCCATGAGCATTCCCCATCACCGCTTGAATCATCGCCTCAGCCGCCACCTCATCTGCCTCCACCCCCAACTTAATCACCGACTGTCGTTCTGTTGGATAGTCATGCTCCACTTCCAAATACAGATGCTCATCTCGTAAAATAAAAGTAGAACTATACAGATGCGCCCATAACTCATCAGGTACAATCGGTTCCTTAACTGGTAAATAAGCCGCAGCAATCTCAGTTAGAATTGTCTCCGCCCGAACTCGATAAATCTCCGCAATCTCCCCCACCGCCCGCGCTCCATCAACCAAATTCAACCCATCTAAATGACCGCACAGCTCGATAAACCCGACAGTAGCAGGTTCATTTTGAGCGATCGCTAATATCTGCCACAAATCTAGTTCTAGCTGCTGTGGGACAAGATTTGAAGGGTGACTTACGATGCTCATATTCACCGCCCCAACTCTTCCTGCACGTCGATACTCGTTTGCTCGATTACCAGTTGTTCGGATCTAGACAGCAAATTTTGACGATTGAAATCCAAAAGATCGATCGCAAATCGATTGGTAACTTTATCGATTCTTTCCGCTGGAAGTTGCTCAAAGATCGCGTGAATATCATCAGTCTTAATTTGAGCGAGCATCTTTAGCCATATAATTGCAGCTATCGGTCGAAGTTCAGCCGCAATATTAAAAGCCTCAATATTTGATATTTCTACTGCCTCAACTCGTCCCTCAACAGTCAAATTTTGCCACCAACAAGACTCGACTAATTTTGGCTCTTCAAGATTACCTGTCGATCTAGACTCAGCTAACAACTTAACACCCAAACTATCACCGTGATCGAAAGTTGGGCAGAGAAAATAACCCTCTTCTAAAATAGCTAACTCTAGATTTTCATCATGTCTATCTGTTGCCGAAATCAACGCATCGAATAGTAGATATCCCACCATCACATCTGCACCATTTTCAATTCCCAATGGTGGATACCAATTCAGCGGTAAACCAACCGAGTGCCTTTGCAGATAGTGTAGAACATTCTCAACATTATACGCATCTAAACCATCTAGCGACTCCACCTCATACAGTGGATCGACGATCGACAGAAACCGCCGACAGCTCATTACTTGTCCGTTCTTGGGGGTATAATCTATCGATAAAGTCCCCTCAATGTAACCACCAAGTTCTTGAGCATAACCAATTGCTAACTCAGTTCGAGCGATGGGTAAACCAAACAACTTCCCTAGTTCAGCCGCAACCTTCTCACTCCAATCCCATCGACGTTCTCTAGGAGTGAATCCATCGGGACTTGCAGCTTTAAACAAACAATGCCCCAGTTCGGGATGATTGCACCAATACTTGTAAAAACGACCTTCAGCATCAACACTTGTATTAGTACCATAGCGATCTTTTGGCTCAACTCGATAAATTGGAAATGAAGATATCAATTGAGATCTCCTAGTGGCAAATATTCAGCAGTAGTAAAAGGGATAAATCCCTTACAAGTCAACGAACATAATAATCTCTCTTGTAGAAGTCCTTCCATATTGACTTGGTGAACTTTCATCTCTACCTGCGATCTGTGCTCTGTAAATAAAGCTCTAATATAACCTGGCAAAATCCCAAT
>NZ_JANOJV010000047.1:0-3224 GCF_031418915.1 Chamaesiphon sp. VAR_48_metabat_135_sub
CAGATGCCGAACGCAAAAAACGCGAAAAACGGGAACAAGAAAAAGTAGATGCTGCGGAGAAAGCTGCGGCTAAAGCTGCTGCTGCTCCTGTGGCTGAAGCTGAGTAAGCAGGTACATGAATAACTTGGGTAGGTTGGGTCAAAGAATGACATCCAACCTACCCAAGTCATCTATCTAATAACTAGATACTAGCCAACATTTACTTTAACGATTTTGTTTTTCTCTTCCTCTGCTTTAGGTAAAACTAGCTTGAGAATACCGTCTTTATAGTCTGCCTGAACATTGGTATTTTGAATCCGTACAGGTAGCGGAATTACCCGCTGAAAGCGACCATAGCGGAATTCGCTGCGAGTCATCCCTTTGTCTTCAGTTACCATTTCTTCTTTGCGTTCGCCACTAACAGAAACAGTATCAGCAGTCACCTGAATATCAATGTCTTTGGCACTCATACCTGGTGCTTCCAGACTTAAATAAATTGCTTCAGGTGTTTCCTGTAATTCGGCAGCGGGAACAAAGGATTGAAGCGAGTTTTTACTTTCGCCATTAGTTGTATTGAGCGTATCAAACAAGCGGTTCATGCTCCGTTGCAAGTAATCAGTCTCTTCAAATGGTTGCCAACGAATAAGAGCCATCACAATCACCTTTTACTTAACTAAACTACTCATCGGTTAACGACTTGGTTTTAATTTAGCGCGACTCTTTGGCGGTAGTAGTTCGGTTCTCTGGAATTATCACAGTGGTTTTTCCCGAACCGTATTGGGGGTACAGGAAACGACCCCAACTCCGTTGGCGGTAGCAAAGCGTTTGCCCGTACCTACGGCAGGCTAACGCCAAGAGCAATAGCCGCGAGGTAATCGCAAATCACTCATTCACAGCCCTCAATAACCCCTGCAAATTATCTGGAAAATCACCATTACCAACCATCTTGCTAAACACCTCATAACAATCCCGCTTATCCCCTGCCTTGCGCGGATAACCCAACCACAGCACGATAATAACTTGCCGCTCCTCACTGCTAAAAGCCCTAAAAAACAGTCGATACCGATTTGGTAGCCCCATCCCCTTCATCCGTCCATACCGCCGCAACGAGCCATTCAAGGCAAACTGAGTAGCCATCGGATCTACAGCGATCTTCTCCTTAATCCCTACCATCACAGCAGCTAACAGCTTCACATCAGGATGTCCGAGGTAATCTGCTTCCGGTAACTCAGCCTTCAACTGCTTCACCCGTTCCCGCAATTGTCGTCGCTGTTCGCCAAATAGCTGTCGGTGAAAGTAGATTTCCCAACCATTGCGGATCAGTACGCCCATTAATCGATAACCACTCCAGCTAAGAGTTCATCATCTTCATCCGCCATTTCCTCGGTATATGCTTCGAGATGTTCGGGATTAGTCAGCGCGTCTTTAGTAACTAAGTCCAAAAATAGACTCAGCATCAGATCGTCTGAATCTGATTCTGGTTCGACTGGCTGTGGTTCTAACTTAACTAGCACAGT
Organism: Chamaesiphon sp. VAR_48_metabat_135_sub; assembly: GCF_031418915.1. Classification (NCBI taxonomy): domain Bacteria; kingdom Bacillati; phylum Cyanobacteriota; class Cyanophyceae; order Gomontiellales; family Chamaesiphonaceae; genus Chamaesiphon; species Chamaesiphon sp. VAR_48_metabat_135_sub. Next base: position 1,497 of record NZ_JANOJV010000047.1, read on the forward strand.
ATTATCGCTCAATACCTCCACCCATCCGGTGGCATTCACAAACTGCGGATGATCGCGGTAGAAACTAGCTGGTAGGCGGAAACCAGACGCATTGCCGATTTTAGCAGGGGCGAGTGGATAGGTTGGATTAGTCACGATCGAGCCTAAGTTATTACTAACAGTTATAACCTTATCTTAACATGTTATAATTGCAACGATAGAGTTTATCTACATATCCAAACCACATTCTTGAAAAAAGATGACGATTACTGGATTATTCATGGGCTGGACAGACCCCGTTACTAATAACTGGTTCCCGCTCAAAAAAATGACTTGGAATGAAGGTAAATACTATACAGTTTATCTTCAGGAAATGCTCTCGGCAATGCAAGTCAGCGAGGCACACCGAACTACTGTTAAAGCTGGATTAGCTAAGTTAGATCGAGTAGCAATTTCTAATGACATCCATGTCAGCTTTAAAGTCAGGATGCCTGTCAATCGACCTTATACAGATATCGAACAATTAAATCGACTGGGCTTATCCACAGATCTCAAACAGTTCGATCCCTTTGAATATATATCCAGAAGTGGTGGATATAATGGTGGAGACACCAGCGATTTATTTGCCGAAACTACTCCCGATGAATTTGGTAAATATCACTTTCATTTTGGTAGTGGAGATATCAAAGGACTAGAAATATCTGAATATATCCTCGCTCGACTTCAAGTTAACGATCGACTCATTTTAAAGAATAATCTAACTTATCATCAAGATTTCTTACTAGGCGAAGCACCTGGTTATATTGCCGATCTAGCTAAACACCATCCCCAAGCAATCGAACTAACCGTCGCGAAAATCAATCACGATCTATTCAGGTTTGGTAAGATACTTTGTCATGCCAGTATCGATAGTAAAATTACCATCCCTTTTAGCGATTCCCATTACCAACCCCTAGTCGATGTTTTAGCCGCAGCCTGAAGTTAGAGCCAGGATTATCTAGATAAACTACTCTAGTACACAAGAACGCTAGAAGTGACTGCTCGCCAGATCGCTACAAACTTGCCAACAGTCCAAAACAGAGCGGCGAGCAGTCGCTGGAAGCGTTCCCCTTAGTCTTTCCTTGAGATTTTCATGCGACATTTACTCATCGTTGAATCTGCTGGCAAAATCAAAAAGCTCAAAAGCATCCTCGGCTCAGATTGGGATGTCAAAGCCTCAATCGGGCATATTCGCCAACTCGCCAACGATGGGGACGGTTCACTAGGCTTCGACTTAGGTGCAGACACGATCGATTGTCGCTACATCCCCCGCGACGACAGAGCTAAACAAACAATAGCGGGACTAATTGCAGCAGCCAAACAAGCAGATCGAGTATTCATCGCCTCAGATCCAGATCGGGAAGGTGAAGTGATCGGTTGGCACATCGCCCAGGTATTAAAGCTAAAACAGCCCCAGCGCGTTGTTTACCAAGAGATTACTGAGTCCGCAGTCAAAAAAGCGATCGCTTCTCCCCGCTCCCTTGACATGGCTCTAGTTGAAGCAGGTAGATGTCGCGATTGTCTGGATAAGTTAGTAGGCTACAAAGGATCTCCACTGATCTGGCGACTCAATAACGGAGCTAAAAGCGTTGGGCGGGTGCAATCAGCCACCCTCCACTTAGTCTGCCAACGAGAGCGAGAAATTCAAGCCTTCAAGCCCCAGGATTATTGGTCGGTATTTGTAGACTATGCCGAAGGTTTCCGCGCCTT
>NZ_JANOJV010000048.1:0-14680 GCF_031418915.1 Chamaesiphon sp. VAR_48_metabat_135_sub
TCGCTTTCCCGCGCCGTCATCCCATTGATATTACCCAACAGCGTATTAATCTCCCCATTGTGTCCCAGCACCCGCATCGGTTGTGCTAATGGCCATTTCGGTAAAGTATTGGTGCTAAATCTGCGATGATAGACTGCAAACGCCGCCGTAAAGTTGGGGTCGGTCAAATCGGCATAGAATTCACCCAATACAGCCGATCTTACCATCCCTTTGTAAACGATCGTCCGACTAGAAAGGGAGCAAATATAAAAATCATCCCCAGGCTTCACCGTACCCTCAGCTTGCAACGCCTTGACGATCTTGCGGCGTACCATGTACAACTGACGCTCTAACTCATCCCCAGTCTCAGTTCCGGCAATTACTACCTGCTCGATATAAGGTTGATTCGATCGAGCTTGAATACCCAATGTTTCCGGTTGAACAGGTACCTCACGCCAACCAATTAATTGACACTGTTCTTTGCTAACAACATCCGCCACAATCCCTTTCGCTAAAGCGCGTTTAGCTGCATCCTGGGGTAAAAACACCATCCCAACAGCCAATCTAGACTTATCCAAACCCTGAGTCAGAGAATCAAATAAAGTCCACGGAATCTGCGTTAAAATCCCCGCACCATCGCCCGAATCTCGATCCGCACTACAACCACCGCGATGCTCCATACAAGTTAGAGCAGTCAAAGTCTGCTGAATCAACTTATGACTAGTATCACCCGCCGGACAAGCAATAAACCCCACCCCACAAGCATCCCGCTCCTCCACCAACCAACGCGGGCCGAAATATGGGGATTGGTTATCAATTGCTGAGAGAGGGGAGTTGTTCATGTGCGTGCGATCGTCTGAGTGATTCATAATTATGGATGCAGAGAGCGGGAGTCGATCTAGTTAGATTTTATCGCTATTTCTTGGGGGTTTGCTAGGGCTATTGTAAATTTGTTAGCAACTGAAATTGACAACAATATGGATCTATGCTTATATCAGAATTTTTCGGTTAATTTGGTACGATTGGCTACATTTCGATGTTAGATATGGTGCTAGAAGCAGATCTAATCATCGATTGTTAGAATAAAGTTAGATCTTATCTTAGAGTTCTCGATCGAATGTCAATTGCAAACTCAGATTTCCATCGAGTCTGCACCCTTAGGAATGAGCACTAAATAACTTGCAATTTCTCCTTTCGGAGGGGCAACGTCTTGTCTCGCTGCCATCGCCCTAGAAACAAAGGTGGAAAAGAGACGCTCCCGCCCGTGCAATTGCGACAAGAGAGCGAGCCGCTGTCTTGGTTCGCTGCTTGGTGCGCTAATCCGTCGGGAAACCCGACGAACGCGCATCCGCAAACCTTCGGCAGAGCCGACGAGCGCGAATCGCTGTCTTGTTGGTTTTTTATCCAGCGGGAACCTCCGTTGGCGAAGCCTCTCCAACAGGAGATATAAAACCGCCGCTTCATAAATTGCCCCTACGAAAGGTTGGAGTGATGGTAGATCTGCATATTATTAAATCTTCATTCATTAGGATATTGTTCACAATCGTTCGCATAGCATCGCTTTGGGCGAATCGATACTAACACCAATGCTGACTTAGTACGCTTTCATTTATATCGCCAGCGCACCACGGTAGAGCGATTAATTTTGGGTGCTAAATATAAACAAAGTGCGAGACAATAACGTAGATTTAATGATTTCGGGGCGAGAAGAATACGATCTAATTAAGTTCGATCGCTACCAATTATATACTTTACCAGGAAGTGGAGAAGTTGCGATCGCTTCAGCAAATTCAATTAGAGATTGACATCCGGTGGGTGAGAAAATGGAATCGATCGTAAATATTTCGTCATCGATATTGGTGACGATGAGATTCATATCTAGTTTTCTAATTAATTAGATCGATTATAATACCCCTATGAGGGTGTACGATCTCGATCGAGAACACCCGCCACCACACCACAGACTCTTAATTGATGACTGAAACTATGTTCGATCCTATTTTTGCTCGCGCTGGTGTACTGTGGACAGAAATTATTGAGTTTATTCAAATAGCAGAAGGGAGTGTGGCGGTAGCTTTAGAAAGTTATATCGCTCGACAATTAATTCGCAATCCGCAGATGGATTCGGGACAAAGAAAATTGCTAGTGCATCGATTTGCGATCGAGGGTGAAATTGATAGTAAAACACCGTTAGAATTATTTCTTGCCATTCAGCCAGATTTAACCACCGCAGATCTTCAGCTTATTGGTAGTTGGTGCAAGAGTTTTGTCGGATTACTGTCGATCGTCCAAATATTTCCCAATGGTTTAGAAGTGATGAATTGGCTGACTGCCAAACATTATCGCATCCAGTTTACCGATGCATCCTCCCAAACAGCAATGAGTAGACTCAAAGTTGGGGACGTAATTATCGCCCAAATTAGTCCGATTATCGATATCGATTGGGCGATTTTGACTCCCTGGGTAGCCTTGGGACGATTGGGTAGACCAAAATTAGCCGTCGCTGTTGGTGCATTTCGCCAAAATTATCCGCACTCTCTCTACAGTGACGCACCCGAACTATTAGCAGCATCATGGGAATCGGTCGTAGTTTATCACGATCGATTTGTCGAATTTTTCGGTACTGACGAACTTACCCTAACTGGGAAAGAATTAGAGACTCGGATTGGTGAATTTCAGACTTGGATGGTAGCGAGACAACTAGATGCAGCCGGAATCGATCAGTCCAAATCGATCGACGAGCTAGCCCTCGCCGCAGGGGTTGAAGCTGATGATTTACATGCTCTGACCACAACCCTCGGATTATCGGATTCTAGTACCGCCCAGGGGCAAGCAACCGCCATCGGGAAGATGATATCACCGAAGGTCGAACTACCCTCACAGCTCAAATCCGCAGCCGCTGTTACCGCCTTGAGTCACCCTCATTGGGGACAGATGTTTTTAGCCGATTATCCCCGCCTGAAAACCCTATTAGCACCTGTAGATAACCAGTTGCTTCCCACCGATCTTAAATTTATCCATAAATGTTTAGCAGATCCACAAATGAATACCTTTGTCTGGCGGCGATTAGCGACACAATTTCCCCAGCAACTAGAAATCGCACTTCACCAAACCCTCGAACTACTCGATTCTAACTCCCCCTTTCCTCCACCCCCCTCCCCCCGCTTTAATCTCGATCCAATCTTAACTAAATTTAATAAATTTTTAGAGCCAGATCTCCCCGATTTAGCTAGCGTTCCACTACATTTACACGAATTGTTTCAAGCCGCAGTCCTAGAAGTGAGCAAAGAAAAAGCTAAACCTAAGTCTCAACCAAAAAAGAGCGGCTTTGGAGCTAAAAGTTAAGAATTAATTAACCCCAGAGATTCCGACTAAGCCGATCGGCTAAAATAGGGAAACCCGATCTTTCAGCTAGTTCTAATCTTTAGTTGAAATCGGTAAAATTAAAGGCATCAACCTAAACATTAGAAGTGGAGAATTAAGACTATGGGCGGTATTCTTGGTTGGGCAGTACTCGGTTTAGTCGCTGGTGCGATCGCTAAAATGATCTACCCCGGTGCTCAAGGCGGTGGCATGATTGCGACGATGGTACTAGGGATTGTTGGTGCATTCGTTGGCGGGACTTTGTATACCCTAATAACGACAAAAACGTTTGCGATCGGGGCTATTACTGGTGCAGCCTTAATTCCCTCATTAATATTCGCAGTGTTAGGGTCAATGGTAGCGATTTTCCTATGGGGGTTAGTAACTAAAAATGCATAGGTAATAGCACCACACTTAATTATTTTTGCTTAGTTGCAATAGCTAATTTCACTCCTGGAATTTGGCAAACCCTATCAATAATTGCCACGACTCGACCGTGTTAGAGTCTCTCGTTGGCATTAATTATAGATAGGGTTTGTCTCTAATAGACCCCAATCGTCAATTGGAGCTGGCTGGCGATCGATCCTGCTCGCTCGATCGGGCCAGTTTTACAAAAGATTAGCAATAATTAGTAATTATTTATCGAAGTTAATAATTGTCGTACTGTCTAAATTAGTTAGACGGTACTCCTCTCTAAACAATATTCACTATCTCCAGTCGCTCGAAATTCTTGTCATCATTTTGGGGTTCGGATGCAATCGGCGGTATTATTACCACTCGTCTTACTAGCGATCGATTAGCCGTCCCACTCGGTTACACGATCGATTACGCTATCAATTAGTCGCTGGCAAGTGGCAGACAGATAAGCTTGCTCCCTAATTTAAAGGGTAAAATCTCCAATCCTTTTCTCGCTTCATGAATTGCCCCTACAAAGGTTTCGGGGGTATATGGATCTTGCAAATCTCCAATCTCAAGCATCTATAATGATTAGAAGTGCAACATCGAGTGTAGAGTAGTGATCCAGGCAGAGACGTTAGAGTTATTAGAGTGGTCGCGGTTGTGTCAACAGGTGGCAACATTTGCAGCGACGAAGTTGGGGACGATTGCGGCGAGAAATTTGGTAATTCCTCAACAGTCTAGTGTCAGTTTGCAGCTACTCGCGCAAACAAAAGAAGTATATGACCTAGAAACTCGCTTGACTGGCGGGTTGTCATTCGATGGGATTGAAGATTTTGGGGATGCACTCGAACGCGCTGCTGTGCAAGGGATGTTGTCAGGGCGAGAGCTGCATGAAATTGCGACTACTCTAGCTGGAATGCGAAAACTACGCCGGACATTGGATAGTGAAGAGAATATTCCAGTTTTACAGGCATTAATCGCCGATGTGCGGACGTATCCAGAATTAGAGCAGGATATTTATCATTGTATCGACGATCGCGGCGATGTCACAGATCGATCGAGTGACAAATTAGCCGAGGTGCGAGTTAAGCTCAAGGGACTACGAGAACGAATTTACCAACTCCTCAACGGTCTAATTCAACGTCAATCCAATGCCATTCAACAGCCGTTAATTACTCAACGAGGCGATCGATTTGTCATTCCTGTTAAAGCTTCCCACAAGGATGCAGTGCCTGGTGTAGTTCACGATACATCTGGGAGTGGCTCGACTTTATATGTGGAACCCCATCAGATTATCAATTTGGGCAACCAACTGCGCCAACTCCAACGCCAGGAACAACGGGAAATCGAAATCGTATTAATGGCTCTCACCACCAAAGTGACTGAGGTGGTAGACGATCTCGAACATCTGCTGGTAGTTGCGACGAAGATCGATCTCGCCACCGCCAGAGCAAGATATAGCCTGTGGTTAGAAGCAAATCCCCCCAGATTAATCGAGCGAGCTGCGCATGAATATATTACCCTCCGCCAACTCCGTCATCCCTTACTGATCTGGAAACACCGTCATGAAGAAGGTGCCCCTGTGGTACCGATCGATCTCTCGATTCGTCCAGACATCCGCGTAGTCACCATTACAGGCCCCAACACTGGCGGTAAAACTGTCACCCTCAAAACTCTCGCGATCGTCGCTTTGATGGCCAAGGTGGGGCTATTTATCCCCGCCCGCGAACCAGTCGAGATTCCCTGGTTCGACCTCATTCTCGCCGACATCGGCGACGAACAATCTCTCCAGCAGAGTCTATCGACTTTTTCAGGACATATTCGCCGGATTGGGCGGATTTTGGACGCAATTGGAGAAGGGGAGTATGGGAGTGGGGGAGTGCGGGAGTATGGGAATAGCGGAGTAGCGGAGTATGAGAGTATTGAGAATGAGCGTGTCATAAACACACCCCCAAACCCCTCTTCCCTCATCCTCCTCGACGAAGTTGGAGCCGGAACCGATCCTGCTGAAGGTAGCGCACTGGCGATCGCGTTGTTGCAGTATTTAGCAGATCGAGCGATGCTGACAATTGCGTCTACTCACTATGGCGAATTAAAAGCTCTCAAATATCAAGACAGTAGATTTGAGAATGCTTCGGTGGAATTTGATGATGTCAATCTCGCGCCGACTTATCGATTATTATGGGGCATTCCCGGTAGATCGAATGCACTGTCGATCGCCCAAAGATTGGGTTTAAATTTAGAGGTAATTGAGAATGCCAGATCCCAGGTGGTTTTGGGCGCGACGCAGGAAGTCAATGAAGTAATCGCGGGATTGGAAGCACAGCGGCGCAGCCAGGAAACCAAAGCAAATGAAGCCGCCACCATCTTAAAACAGGCAGAAGCATTTTATCTAGAAGTGTCCCAAAAAGCCGCACAGTTGCAAGCGCGGGAACAGGAACTCAAGTTAAATCAGGAACGCGCCATTCAAGCCGCCATCGCTGAAGCTAAAGGGGAAATCGCCCAGGTGATTCGCCAACTCCAACAAGGCCCTCAGACTGCCCAGGCTGCCCAAAAAGCTACCTCTGGATTAGATGGGTTGACCGATCGTCATTTACCTACCAAGTCCACCCCCAAGCCCCCACCAGGCTTCAATCCGCAGATCGGCGATCGCATCCGCATTCCAAAAATCGGCCAAAAAGCTGAAGTCCTCAGTCCAGTGGATGATAATGGCAATCTCAATGTCAAGTTTGGCATCATGAAAATGAATGTCGCCCTTGCTGATATTGAGTCTTTGACAGGTGAAAAAGCTGCACCCCTACCGAAAAAGTCAGGGGCGAAAGTTGCGGGTAAATCTCATCCTGTCGTCCCTGTTGTGGCAATTCGGACATCAACAAATACCGTCGATATTCGCGGCAAAAGGGTGGAAAATGCCGAGCCGGAAATCGAACGGGCGATCAGTCAAGCCTATCAATCGGGGATTATGTGGGTGATTCATGGTAAGGGCACCGGAAAACTCCGCGAAGGAGTCCATGAATTTTTGACCTATCATCCCCAAGTCGATCGATTTGAATTAGCTGGCGAAAAAGATGGCGGTGGCGGTGTAACGATCGCCTATCTCAAGTAGTGGCGCAAGTGCACAGAAAAACTATTTTGTCAACTTCAACTTTCAACTAAATTGTGCCTTGAATTATTCTTTTCCCCGTGGGTTCGAGTGGCTCGCCCTGTAGATCGATCGTCACAAATACACCCTTAGCTTTGACACCTGCAGGTGGATTTTGTTTGGCATTTAACTTGATAAATATACTACCGCGATTGTTTGTGTTGAATTCACCACAGGGAATAACTTGCCCATTAGCTAATTCTAACCACATCCGATAAACTCGATCGACAGGTAATGGCGGTAAGTTTTGAGCTGAGACAATAACCTGTTGCCAGTTTCCAGGCGTAAACAAAACTTTGCCAACCACTCGATCTTCTTGAGTAATTAAGGACAGCAATCGACTTTTGGGTTGAGTTAAAATACTTGCTAATTCCTGTTGGTTAACCTGTTGAGCAAATTGCAATTGTTGCCGCAGATTGAAATTATCAAATGCTAATAATCCACCAATTAATAAGCCAATTCCGGCTAATATTCTACCCCAAGTAAATGTTTTGTTAGTTAATAGAGTTGGTTCGACGACAATCAGTTGGGGCAGATCGACTGTCGGATTTGAGACTGTTTTCGCAACAGCAAAAGACTCGATGATTTTGGCTTTTAATGCTGGGGGCGGAGCGATTTGGGGCAATCCATGAGGTACTTTATCGAACGCAATTTGGAGTGCCGATACTTCGGCTCGCAGATTGGGATCGGTAGCGAGCGCGAGTTCAAATTCTGTAGTTTCTAACTCGTCTAAATCTCCTAATACGTAGCCAGCGGCTAACATTTGTTCCTCTTCTGAAATGGATCTAACCATAGGTTTTTTCCTTTAACCAATCTGCGATTGCAACAGTTGACGTAATTTAATTAATCCTTGACGCATATGAGTTTTGACAGTACCCAGTGGTAAATTGAGTTGTGTGGCGATCGCTGATTGGCTGAGATCTTGATAATAACTTAACTCGATAATTTGTCTCTGTCGATCGCTCAATGATGCTAAAGATTTACGTACAATAATTTGTTCCTCTGCTAGGCTCACTGAATCTAATAAAGTTGGTAAATTAGTTTCAGGAATAATGTTTTGTTGCCATCTTTGGAGGGATGTTTTTTCGCTCTGCCGACTGCGCAACTTATCGATCGCTCTCGATCGAGTAAGTAAGCATAGATAGCTACTTAACCTAGCACGATTTGGATCGAATTTTTCCTGTTTCCAAAAGCTCAAAAATACATCTTGCGTGAGATCTTCTGCTTCGTCACGACGATCGAGTAACTTCAAAGCTAAACTATAGACCAAACTACCATAGCGATCGTAAAGAACACTCAGCGCATGTTGGCTACCTTGACGTAAATTAGCAATTAAGTCAGCATCGGTAGGATCTGGATGAATTTGACTCATCTGACCAGTCCTGGCTAAATAATAGGTCAGCTAGATTATAGCTTTTTAATAAAAACCAATCGGTCTCTAGCATAAGTTTCTTTACGATTGCTGGAAAGATTTGTCCTCTTCTATACTGAAGACGACTAAGATGTGGACTTTTGCTGAACGTTCCGGTTGTTGTTATATCAGGGTTTGAAACGTTCAACTAAAAGTCTAGCTCTCATCCGTGTTTAGTATAACTAACTTTTGCATTACATTCGATCGATCGGCATAATTTCGATCGTCCTTTCTCTACTGCTATTCTTAGTACGGAGTTGGGATGAAATTGGATTTAACAAAATCTAAAAGTTGACAGATGTTTACAGCGATCGATCTACGACTATTACAAAACTAGCAAAATGTCGTGCTGATCGATCGAGTAGCAACTAGAGTTTGTCGTCAAGGTGATGTGGAGTGTGAGGTTACTATTTAACGATCGATCGGCGAACCATCACTAGCTTCTAAGACAAATCCCAGATCCGAAATTGTATCCCAATCTTGAGTAGCAGACTGTCCTGGCGTAGTTAGATAATCGCCGACGAAGATCGAATTTGCTACATATAATCCTAAGGGTTGGAGCGATCGCAAATGCACTTCTCGTCCCCCAGCAATCCGAATTTCCTGGGATGGTAATAAGAACCGGAATAGACACAGAATCCGCAAACACTGCTGGGGTGTCAATTGTTTAATATCTGCAAACTTTGTACCAGGAATCGGAATCAGAAAATTTAGTGGTACGCTAGTCACGCCTAATTCGCGCAGGGAGAGGGCTAAATCGATGACATCATCATTTGACTCACCCATGCCCAAAATGCCGCCAGAACAGGTCGTAATCCCCGCAGCATGGACATTTTTGACTGTCTCGACTCGATCGGTATAGGTGTGAGTTGTGGCAATATGTTCGTGATTAGATTTGGACGTATTTAGATTATGATTGACTCGATCGACCCCAGCCTCGGCTAGACGGTGAGTTTGCTCTTGGCTCAATAAGCCCAGACAAGCGCAGACCTTCAGATCGTAATTCGCCTTAACTTCTCGCACAGCTTCTAATACTTTACCAAAAGTCGCTTCGTTTGGCGATCGACCCGAAATCACCATACAAAAAGTCCCCGCCTTCAATTCTGCGGCGCGTTTAGCCGCATCGAGAATCTTCGACTGCGCCATCAGCGGATATTTCTCGATCTCCGCCGTGGAAATCTTCGACTGCGAACAATAATGACAATCCTCTGGACACATCCCACTCTGGGCATTTAATAGATAATGCAGCCTGACGCGATTGCTCCAGTAGTGACGACGCACCCGATAAGCTGCGGCAACTTGTTCTAACAACACCTCATCCTTCGCCTCAAGTACGGCTAGGCTCTCATCCCTAGTCAATAATTCCCCCGCTAACGATCGATCGGCAAGGCTATTCCAGGTGGGTGTCATCAATAACATGAAGCTTACAGTCTATGGTGGCCAACCATTAATTATCGCAGCAGGGGCGCAGAATTCACCAGCTAATTTTGCCAAAGTTCTAGATTCTCAAGTTAGAAGTGTCAGATTTCACCTACGCTCAACCCTCAAAACCTAAAACCTAAAACCTAAAACCTAACTCACGCTACAATCATACTCACCCGATCGCGTCCCTGAGATTTAGCTTGATATAAAGCTCGATCGGCAGCATGAATTAAAGCTTGGAAATCATTTTCGTGGTTAGGAATAATCGTAGACACGCCCACACTGACTGTGACATAGGGACAAACGGCTGAAGCTTCGTGAACGATCTGGAGACTCTTAATTGCCGATCGAACATTTTCAGCGACAGAAACTGCACCTAGGGCATCGGTATTTGGCAGGATAATGGCAAATTCTTCACCACCATAACGTGCGACCAAATCACCAGTCCTTCTTACGGTGTTCTGCATGGACATTGCCACTTTAATTAAACATTTATCTCCATTAGGATGTAAGTATCGATCGTTATAATTTTTAAAAAAATCCACATCGCACATAATTAAAGACAGTGGAGCTTTGATCTTGGACATCCGCGTCCACTCCTTCTGAATATAATCATCGAATCCGCGCCGATTAGACAACTTAGTTAAACTATCTAAATTTGCTAATAACTGGAGACTTTGATTAGCCTGTTGCAGTCGATTTAATTGACTTTTAATAAGCTGCGATTGGCGAATTAGATTTCTCACGCGCTGACGCAGAATACTTAAATTAATTGGCTTCGTAATATAGTCAGTCGCGCCAGAGGCGAATGCTCGATCGACCGAATCATTATCATCTAGCGATGTAATCATTAAAATTGGTGTCAACCGTTCGCCCAAATTCTTGAGTTGTTCGCAAAATTCAAATCCATCTAAAATCGGCATCACTGCATCGACAAGAATTAGATCGGGATGATGTTCCTGATAAGCTGTAATCCCATCATTGCCATTTTTCGCTAAGATAACTTTAAAACCATCTTGTTCTAGTGACTCACTAACTTTAGCCCGAACTACGAGGTCATCATCAACTAATAAGATTCGTTGAAAGCTGGATTCAGTCGTGTTCATAGTAATTCACTTAAATAATCATCCACGTACTCGTGCAGGTGTTGTGTCTTTGCTCGGATTCGGCACTGGGAAAATCTTGGCGATAGTCCAGCCAAACATGCTCATTCCTACTGACTCCCAACATAGTGTACCCATTGAGCCTGGAAACAGTGGCATATCGGCAGTTATTTTTTTAGGATTGTTGCGAGATGTGTATCTTCATGCCCTACCTCTAGCACCAGCGGGACAATATCCAGATCTGAGAGTATTCAGATCTCCGCTCTTGCTAATATCTCTATACTGGTAGAAGATCTGAGGATGACTCAATTTAGCTCTGCTTTACTCGGACAAACACAAGCCGTAGAACTTTTGACTCAATCGATCGTCAAACAGCGGCTAGCACCTGCATATCTATTTTATGGTGCGGATGGAATTGGCAAAAGTTTGGCAGCACGGTGTTTTATTGAGTCGATATGCTGCGATCGAATCCCAGAGCATAATCAGGCATTAATCACCCAAAAACTCCGTCAGGGCAATCATCCCGACGTGTTGTGGGTAGCACCTACATATAAGCATCAAGATAAACTCCTCTCTGCTGCCGAAGCTACCGCCGCAGGAATCAAAAAGAAAGCACCGCCCCAAATTCGGATCGAACAGATTCGCGAAATCGGTCAATTTTTGGCGCGCCCCCCACTATTGGGATTGAGATCTGTAATTGCGATCGAACATGCTGAGACGATGCCAGAAGGCGCGGCAAATGCCCTATTAAAGACCCTAGAAGAGCCAGGAAAGGCGACAATTATCGCGATCGCCTCCAGTGTAGAATCGCTGCTACCGACGATTGTGTCCCGCTGTCAGCGGATTCAGTTTCAAAGACTCGATCGAGCCTTAATGGTAGAAATTTTAACTAAACTAGGAAGAACTGAAATTCTGGATCGACCGGAAATATTGGGACTAGCTCAAGGTAGTCCAGGTGCCGCGATTGCCCTCTGGGAGCAGCTCCAAACCCTGCCAATCGATTTAATCGATCGATTGACGAAATTACCACTTACCCGCCGTCAAGGGCTAGAATTAGCGATTGAGATCGATCGAGACTTGGACTCATCAGCACAATTATGGCTGGTAGATTATCTGCAATATATCTATTGGCAAAAATATCGCGTTCCACAAACAATCGAGCTACTAGAACAAACTCGATCTCAATTACTCGCCTACGTTCAACCCCGTCTAGTCTGGGAATGTACTTTCCTGAAATTAGGAAGTAGGGGAGTTAGGGGGTAAGGGTGTGGGAGAGTAAGGGAGTAGGGGAGTAACGGCGGAAAAAACACCCCAACACCTCCACACCTATGGTAGCCACCGAGGATGCCAACCAGAAAGGGGTAATCGATCGGCTTTTACAGGAGTAGTTAATTCGCGGATATTGGGAGGAATGGGTAATAACCAGAGGATACCATTACTGCTACCTTGGAGGATTTCATTTGTACTTTCTCCTTTATCTGCTTGGTCGAACATTACGGCTAATCCATCTGGTGATAAACTCATCTGAATCCCTTGCTGAATGGGCAACATCATCATCATCACTATCTTTTGAGTTTTGAGATCGATCGCCGTCAAATAGGGTTCTTCATAGCTATTATTACCCTGAGTTTTAAGTTCGGTAGCCAAACAGTAAATTAGATCTTTTGATGGGGAAAATCTGGCATCCAAAATCGAACCGTTAGTCTTAAATATCTGCTGTTCGATGCCTTGGTTGGTAACGACAAATAATGATTTTGTATAGTCGCTATTGTATTCCACCATCGCGGCGGCGGTGCCATCGGGGGCAAAACTAAGTACATTACCAAACTTGGGTAGAAAGTCGAGATTGCTACCCTGACTGGGTGTGAGTGGAAAAATTGATACTCCCTGCCCTACTGCTGCGGCAACTTCGGTACTATCAGGTGTGATGACAAAATCCCCGCTCTGTTTCAGTTTGGTAGGCGGCGCGGATTTGTCGAGCGAAACTACCCATAGAGCAAAGTCACTGGATTTTGTGCGATTGACTCGTTGCACGACTATTTTATTACCGTCGGGCGAGAAATCGAATTTGACATTTTGATATTCCCGATTGTCGAGAATTAATTCTAGTTTTCCAGGGGGCGTAAATTGACGATCTCCATCGGCATTACGGGGAGCAACTCCGGTACTAACACTATAAACTTGTTGACTGGCGATCGCGGGTTGACGATTTTCGAGGGTTTTAGCATCGGCTGCGGTAAAGATAATTTTTTGACTCTGCCGATCGACCTTAAAATCAGTAACAACTAATCCTTCTGGAGTGATAGTTATCGGCTTTTGAGTTTTGAAATTGTAGACAACAATTCGACCTCGACTGCCTTCTGCGCTGCTAATATAGGCAAACATTCGATCGGGTGTCCGAAACTCTCCCTGAAATGGCACGATTTCTTTACCTCTTTTGTTTCCCAGTGCCTCTCTAGCCCCTTGTAAACTGACTTTATAAGTATTTCCGTAAGGAGCTGGATTCGCGAGCGTATAAGCCATTCTAGACCCCGCCCAACTGATTTTCCCAGGTAATGGGGGTTGGATCTGGAGTTGTTTTTCGACGGTGGCTCGATCGACCGATCGATTAAATGTCAGAGTAAAAGCAGTATCTTCGGCACCAATAGTCCGATCTTGCCAATTAAAATCTCGCACTTGTGGCAATGTTCGGTCGCCACTCCACAATAAAATTAGAATGACAATCGCCAATCCAGCCATGACTGTCATCGCAATTCGATCGATCGGAAGTAAGGGTTTGCTGGAGATCACGAGTGTGGGGTGTGTGGGGTGTGTGGGGTGTGTGGGGTGTGTGGGGTGTGTGGGGTGTGGGAAGAAACATACTTTTCACCTTTACCCTTTACCCCTCTTTCCCTAAAGCCTAAAGCCTAAAACCTAAAACCTAAAACCTAAAGCCTTACTCCTGATAAGGATTCTTTGGTGTTGGAATCGATTTAATTTCACTGGCTTCGATGACTAGTTGACGACTACCGGAAAATGTTTCGACGATCGCTTTACCTTTGACTTGGAACCAACTATCTTGGGGATAATTTTGACGAGTACCTATAAATTTGACTGGTAAGGCGACAGGATAAGCATCGGCGGCGCAACAGGTAATTACGAATCTCGATAACATTAGGTAATTAGCTGGGAGATCTTTAGGATAAAATACAAACCCATTGATATTCACTTTTTGACCTAAATATGCATCTGGTTCGGGGTAATTATTGAGTGTTCTTACCCAATCTACTAAGGTTTTAGATTCTGGTTTAACAGCAGCACGAAAGGATTGGGGTTGGCTGCGAGTAACAGTAACAGCGTCGGAAGATATTCCACGTTGAACGGCGGCTTGACTGGTAAATAGTTTGGGTGTAATAATCAATCCAGCGATCGCCGTACCCAGTAGTAACATTGTGGTTAAGCCTTGAGGCAGCAGGCTACTATGCAGTTCTAGAGAACTTGCGATATTACCGCGATATAGTCTCCAGCTTTGAAAGATACCAATTAATAATAAACAGACACCAGTAACAGTTACTAGCAGATAATAACTAGGGTGGATGAGGATGTATAGTGTGCCATCGATCGCGTATTTTAGTAATAAAATTCCCCATGCAGTTATCGCCGTAATATCTAACCACGACTTTCGCAGATTGGAGCGAGCATTGGGGGAGTTAACTGACATTGAAGTTTACAAATAAAGTGAAGAGGAAGGTTAATTGAGTCACGATCGCAAATATGTAGAAGATTGCTTTAGGCTTGAATATTGATAACATTAATCCAATGCTCTTGAGATCGAACATCGGCCCAAATACCAGAAATGCTAGTAAAGAACCGCTGGTAAAT
>NZ_JANOJV010000049.1:0-22183 GCF_031418915.1 Chamaesiphon sp. VAR_48_metabat_135_sub
GGGGGAACCCCCGAATAAAAAAGCCGCTGTCTTGAAAAGGTGCTCTACTTGCGGCTCACCTTTGGACGGGTTCCCCGTCAAAAAAGGTGAGACAAGACGGGGAAACCCCAAGACCGCACTTTTCGCAAACCGTCGGGGAACAAAGGCGTGCGCGAATCGATTTCAACTTCCTAAGATCGATCGCTAGATGTGAACCAAAGATAGTATAGTGCCTTGGTGAGATAACGATTGGTCAAATTGCTGACCGATCGTTCGATCGGGCAATCGGGATTAACTTCTGGCTTACACGACAAATCCGTGAGATCTGTCAGTAAACTGCTAGTTACTTTTTTTGGGCGGAAGTACCATTCCGTGCGATCGCGACTTGCAAGATTTGGATGGCTTTCGCATACTGTGGATCTGCTGGAGTCCCCACTTTCGTCCGATCCTTGACAAACGACTGAATTTGTGATTTGCTCAACTTCACTTCGACATCGGGTTTGATGCCAGCATGATTGATATCTTTGCCGTTAGGAGTGTAGTATTTGGCGATCGTTACTGCCATCCCCGCACCGTCGATTAAGGGACGGACAGATTGTACCAAACCCTTCCCAAAAGTTGTCACGCCTACCAGTTGGGCGCGTTTGTTATCTTGGAGGGCACCAGAGAGGATTTCACTAGCACTGGCAGAGCCGCGATCTACGAGGATTACTAGGGGTTTTTTGGTGATCGCAGTATGATTGGCCGAACTCACATCCCCTGTCCCTTGACGATTGACAGTGGAGACAATTTTGCCATCATCCAACCACATCCGGGCAATATCGATCGCCCCGTATAATAAACCACCAGGATTCGATCGCAAGTCTAGAACGTATCCTGTCGCACCTTGGCTTTCGAGTTTTTGAATTGCTGTGCCCATTTCGGTGGCGGCGTTAGCACTAAACTGCTTGAGTCGGATATACCCGATGCCACCCAATTCTTTTGGACGATATTTAGCTTCTACAGGGTGAATCTCAATTTGTTGGCGCAGTAGATTAAAACTGAGCACTTGGCTACCATCGCGTTGGATGGTGAGTTTAACGCTAGTTCCTTCCTTGCCACGAATCAGTTGAACTGCTTTGTTGACATCCATCCCAGCCGTACTTTTACCATCGATTTTGAGGATGATATCTTTGGAAAGAATCCCCGCTTTCGATGCGGAGGTATCTTCAATCGGGGCAATTACTTCCAGCTTCTTCGTTTTCTCATTCTGGCTGAGTTGAATCCCCACCCCAATTAATTGACCTGATGTTTCGACTTGAAGATCCCGAAATTCTTTGGGGTCCATGAAGCGGGTATAAGGATCGCCCAGATTTTTGAGCATCTGGCGTGCCCCCTTGTACACCGCTTCCTTGTCCTTATAGTCTTTTTGGAGATACTGCTTGCGAATCGATCTCCAGTCCTTTTGATTGAAGGTACCATCGACATACTGTCGATCGACGACCTGCCAGACTTCATCGATCAATTCCTTTGGACTATCCTTGAAGAATGCAACACCTTTGGGAAGATGAAGCCCCGCACCAGTAATCGCTACTGCTGTGAGTACTAATGCTGTGGCACCAATAACTAACCCGTGTTTTTCGATCTTCATGATTCTGTCTGAATTAGCAGGAAAGGAAAAGTTAATGTGAGAACACTAAGCATAATCTAGCACATCTGTAGATCGACAAGTATGATAAATAGACTCACAGCTTGCTTGCTATTATATCAAAAATATAGTGGATGTTTGTGACTTGGCTGTCGCTACTCTGGCTCGAACCAGCGATCGTCAGCTTTGATTAAGGCAATCAACTCTGCGACACCATCGGCTTCGGGCACCCGTTTAATCTCATCTCGACCGCGATACAAGGAGATATAACCAGGTGTTTTGCCAACATAGCCATAGTCAGCATCAGCCATCTCGCCAGGGCCATTGACAATACAGCCCATTACTGCTATGTCTAAACCTGTGAGGTGATTGGTTGCAGCTCTCACTTGGTGAAGAACTTCTTCGAGGTTAAATAATGTCCGCCCACAAGAAGGACAGGCTACGTATTCTACCATCGTTTTTCGCAGTCCTAGAGCTTGGAGAATGCTATAACAGACGGGAATTTCTTTTTCGGGAGCTTCGGTGAGCGATACCCGCAGCGTATCGCCAATTCCTTCCGCTAATAAAGTCGCAATTCCAGCGGTGGATTTGATCCGTCCGTACTCGCCATCGCCAGCTTCGGTGACTCCCAAGTGAATCGGATAATCCATTCCGGCTGCATCCATCCGTTGAGCGAGTAATCGATATGCGGCTACCATTACAGGGACGCGAGAGGCTTTCATCGAGACGACTAGATTGTGGAAGTCGAAAGATTGACAAATGCGGATACACTCTAGGGCAGATTCTACCATGCCTTCGGGAGTGTCCCCATAGGTAAATAACATCCGTTCGGCGAGAGAACCGTGATTGACTCCAATCCGCATCGCCTTATTTTGGTCGCGGAGGGAAATTACCAATGGTTCGAGCATGTCACGAATGTTGTCGCCAATTTCGGCAAATTCGGCAGGTGTATATTCGGTGCGATCTGGTTTGGGCTTCTCAAATACGTATAAGCCAGGATTGATCCGCACTTTGTCTACATGCTTGGCAACTTCAAGCGCGATTTTCATCCCATTGTGATGAACGTCGGCGACAAGCGGGACGATTTGATATGTGTCGATTAGTTTTTGCTTAATCTCTCCCAGGGCCTTGGCATGTGCCATGCTGGGGACGGTAACACGGACGATTTCACAGCCAATCTCGTGCAGCCGACGAATTCCGGCTACTGCACCGTCGATGTCCAGCGTATCTTCATTGATCATCGACTGGACGACGACGGGATTATTGCCCCCGATAATTATGCTTCCAACCGCGACAGAACGGGTCTTGCGGCGATGAATCGTGGTATCTGTACCCAAACTACTATAAGCGGACTGAGTGGGTGCTGGAAGGGTCTGCATATACAAATTTGAAGGATGAGGATTTGGATGCAATTATCTCCTCTTCAGCTTGCCACAAGTTGGGCATTTCGTCGAAGTCAGAAGTTAGGAATAGAATATTTATTCACTGGGGGTCTTCAATTTTATCTGCCAGGAATCGATTCCTCAGTGCGGATGCTGCTCATCGGGGCACTTGGACCGATCGTACCACTGAAGAGCCGTGCCATGACGAACCCGATCGAGCCACAACCGATCGAGATCGAGAGGACGAGGACAACATTCGACAGCCACTGGGCTGTTTGCTGACTTTTGACTGGAACTATTGTGACTGAACTAGATCGACGATTGCGCTGACGTTGCCCAGACGTATTTTGGCGGTGACTGCGCCTAGGTACTGGAGCATCGCCTGACAATCGGTTAGCTAGTTTTGGCTGTTGTGGCTGTTTCACGCAAAAAGATCCCTAATAATTGAGATTTGACAATAGTTAAAATTTACCCTAGTGTAATCTTTTTGGTAACTTTAGAAAATCCCCAAAGTATGAGACCTACTACCGATCGCTACGCAGCCTGTTAAAATAAGATCGAGCGGTGCAATTGACTAGACTAATCTCCCTTCCCCCCCGAATCCCTTATTCAGTTGTTGCGTGTAATCTGCAATCATGTCTAATCAGCGTAGCTATTATCAGCCAAAGTTTTTGCGTGAAATGCAGTTGGGGTTAGTAGTCTATGGAGGTGTATCCCTGGCAATCTACACTCATGGTGTCTGTCAGGAGTTCTACCATGCAGTACGCGGTCGCGGCATTTATAAGTTGGTCAAGGCATTGACAGATGCCGATTTGGTGGTAGACATTATTTCTGGAAGTTCGGCGGGAGGGATTAATGGGATCTTACTAGCCTATGCGATCGCCAATAGCGATCGACGCGAAATGGTGGATTTCAGTGCTTTTGCACGGATTTGGCGCAATAGTGGCGATCTTTTAAAGGTACTCCAGAAACCTAATTTATTCAAATCTCCAGTTACGGGAGTAAGCTCTAATCGTGAGAGTTTTTATCAACGGGGTTTGCTCTCGGCAATGATTGAAGGAGTAGAACGAAAAATTCCCCGTTCGCGTCAAGAATGGTTTTCGGCTACTAAGGAATTAGATCTGGCGATCGCCGGAACTGATTATTTGGGTAAATTAGATCGGACGATCGATGAAAGTGGCATCAATATCGGATCGAAAAATCATCGCACGTTATTTCGGTTAAAGCATCGCCAAGGACGGAAAGAGCCATTTAATCCTTATTACAACGATCCAGATCTGCCGCGAACGGCAAATGATACTTGTCAAGCTTTAGTTAAATTGTGTCAGATTACAGCGGGAATTCCGGCGATTTTCCCACTGGTAGAAGTTGGTTTACAAGATCGCCAAAATTTAGTCGATCGTCAGTTAGTAACTTGGGGTAAATTAACTAAGCATTATTCACCAGATTTATCAACAGATCGGGGTGACAAACTATATTTTCTCGATGGTGGTTTATTAGATAATGCACCCTTGACTTGTCTGATGAAGGAATCATACTATCGATTACCCAATCGATCGAGTCAACGCAAATTATTTTATGTAGATCCCAATCCCGAACATTTGAACGACAGACTAAAATTGGAGGGGAAAAAACAATCGCGGATGGAGCAAATTCTCCAAGCCGCAGTGCTATCAGTGCCAATTCATCAGAGTATTACTAACGATCTCCGCACGATTCACGAACACAATCATAAAGTTCGTCGCTATCAAACCCTCATCGATCGAGCAGAGGCTGAAGTTGATTCTCAACTTCTGTTGGAAAGTAGCGAACGCACGCAATCTAAAATATATTTACGGGGTAGATTATTTGATTTTCGCGATCGAAATTTGCCACTACTACTTCATGCAGATCTGGGGTCTCAAAATAGTCAGTATTCAGTGACAATTGAGAAGATAGATCGGATCTTAACTAGTAAATTTACAAACGGTCACGATCGCAACCATTATTATAAATTACTCGATCGCTTTGAATCGCAAGTAATTAACTTAGATGTTGAATATAGTATTCGGCAACACTTCTATTTAATCGATCGCATTGCCGACTTACTCACGACCGATCTTGAAGCTGGTATATATCAGCAACTTCAGTTTTTATCCAACCAATTAAGCTGCAATATTAAGTTACTAGAAGTGGTGAGAACCAGCATCGATTTATTGTTAAACGATCGAGCTATTAGTAATTATTTTTATTATTTAATTAATCGAGAAGGAAATGGGCGACGGCTGCGGGCGTTAGTATACGAACTAATATTTCGGCTCCATCGATTCCTATTGAATGGAACTAAATTTCAATCATTCGTACCGAATGACTCATCTGGCTCGAATCTGGAAACTATTCCAGATTGTTTTTGGGTAGATTTACCAAAAGTAGCCGCCGAAAACGATCGAGATCGCTGGTTGTCACAGACGCGAATTTCTAGCGTTTTTGCCCAACTCAAACAACGGATTTCAGAGCTGCAGCAAAGCACCAATCTCGATCGAGTAATTTGGGCAAATCAAAAATTGCAATATGATAACGAATCTAATCAAAGTTTTCCGAGTATTTTAAAACAGATTGGACTAGCCGCCGAAGTGACGATCCAGAAATATGGAAATCGATATACCGATCTATTGCTGAAACAATGGCAGACTTTTGAATCGATCGATCGAGAGCTATATCCATTTGAATATCTCACTAGTTTAAGTGAGAAAAAAATAATTCAACCGATCTGCATTAGTCCAGACAATGCTCAATTAGGGATTGGTAATGGTAAGAATACTCAAGAAAAACTTGGAGGAGATAAACTATATAATATCGGTGGCTTTTTCAAAAAGTCGTGGCGATTGAACGATCTGCTGTGGGGACGCTTGGATGGATTAAATCGCATCCTCGAAGGAATCGTGACCCCTAAAGCTGTGATTGCTTTTGGTAGTTTTGTAGACAGAGAAGCTCAGAAGGCAAGTTGTAGTCGCTCTCAATATTTAGACTGGTTACTTACAGAATCACTTCCGCACTTATCAGGAGCAGAACGTGAAGTAATCGCTCAACATCTAGAGTATTTAGCTAGACCTGGATTGCAGATCGAGCGTTTAGAACTCCAAAAAATTCTCGCGGATCTCGTGCTGGCGGGACAGCGTGAAATTTTGACTAGTGATGTCCATTCATTCATTGAAGGAGACGAACCACCAGGATTTGGAAGAATTCCCTTTGGCAACAATCCACCAACTGAAATTTCCTCATCAGTACCGACATCTAACCTCAATACAATCGGTAGGATCGTTCATCAATCGTTGACTAATTTAGCCGCACAACAGCAGCATTTCTTCCGCAATCAATATCGAATTGGGGTAGAAAAACTGTGGGAAAATATGCCTTTAGTCATCTTAATTAGTCTTGGTACTAAAATTGTCTTAATTCTCCGCAATTTACTCGTCAAAGTATTTAGGATCTCTTCCCGCACTCAAACAATCCGTTATCCTCTGTACCACTGGCTTGATGGTAGTCTTCAGTCGATCTATTGGTGGCTTCAGGGTGGTAGCATCAAACTGGGTGCAGTTCACAGACGACCGCGAATTGTCTTATTCCAATTTTTAGGTGCTACTACTGCAGTTGCTGGTATGGTTTTGGCCATTCTAGTATCGCCGAAATGGTTATTACTATCCCTTCCAGGTGTCCTCGCCTGCTGGTTTTTACAAACCATGCGTCTGAAACGCTTAACTGCTCCTAAGGCTAGTCCGTTTTTATCTCAATCGGAGGAATAATGGCTAGTAGCTTTTATCGATTTAAAAAAGTGGGATGCTCCCACACTAATCTTTGTTGACGATCTCGTGTGCTCGAATTTCTTCACGGCGGCGGTGCTCATATTTTTTGCCCCAGAAATAAAAGTTCCGGCGGAATGCTGATGCCTTAGGCTGAGAAAATATCTGCTCGAATTTAGCTAAGATCGCTTGATGGGAAAGAGCGTAAGGAGTAACTTTGTCTTTAAAAAATGGGCGAGAGACGATCTCCATAAATAAGGCATCATTAGAATCAATCTCGCGCACGCGATGGACTGCTTCTGCTAGTGACAGAGAATTGAGATCTATGAAACGATCTGTGTTGAACACCTGTCCCACTTCGGGATCTCCCCAATAGATGGGGATCGTGTCTGCACACAGAGCATGGATTAGTTTCTCTGTTGTATATCCAGGCGAACTACTGTTCTCACAGGCGATCGTAAATTTGTAGTGCTTTTGAAATTCAATTTTATCAGCAGACCAATCTCCTGTATAGGCGAGACCAATCTGCGGGATATTATTTAAATGGGCACCAGCCGCATCTACTTGCTTGTACTCCGATAGTTTCCAGAACAGGAGATCGCGGATTGGATGTCCCTGGTTGTTGGTGTAGATAAAGTTACAAAATTTGCTTTTTGCTTGGATACTCTCGATCTGAGAGTACTGACGGGCGCAAATATCAAGATACTGGTCGTATAAGACAAAATTCGGCGCACGGAAATGTCGATCTCCAAAAGTCAACCAGTCGTATGTGAATGCATAGTCACATAGATTAAAATCTGGTCTAACATTCTCACCCACAAAAAATATTCTCACGGCATTTTCATACTTGATGAATTCATGACCGAATATAGAATAGATAACATAATCTGGATCTTCGTTCGTTACCTCGATGTCAAATCGTTGACGCAATAGGGATTGAATCTTAGTAGGGTTGAATAAACCAGGAAAATCACAGAAGGCAATTTTGATTTTGTTCATTATCCGCTTACCAATATTGCCGATCTTTGGAGAACATTATTTCAAATCTAACAAGCCTTGTTCTTTGAGCTTGGGATTGAAGCGAATTTCGGCTTTAACACCGCGCTGTTGGAGTTTGGTTAAGATAGTTTCTTCGACTCTCCTAGCTACTTGCTTGAGCAACTTGATTTGAGCTAAACCATCTAAATCTGCAAAGCTGTCGCTTTCGGCTGTTGTCATGGCATACTTGGTATCGATCGGGTCTAGCCACATCGACTTAGCATCACCATTACCAGTGGGCACGCTACCATTTTCAGAGATCCATGTTGACTGAACACTTTCGAGAAATGTCCGATTTGGACGATCGATCGTGGTAGCTTTGACCCAATCACAATATTCTGGTTGTCTGACTAGATGCTGTTTGAGACTTAGGTAAATATCGCGAGAATAACCGACGAATTGCAATACTTGAGACTTGTCAAAAATAGCATAAATGCCAATCTGATTTTGGAGACTATCGGGTAATCCTCCTTCATCATTAATATATGGTAAAAACTCCAAGGTATCCAAACTTGGAAGATCGGTAATCGAGGACATATTTTTGAATTGATAATTGATAATTGATAATTGATAATTGATAATTGATAATTGATGCAAATCTAATTATCAACTAAGCACATCGTTTTATATTTCGCGAATATGTTTTATCGATC
Source organism: Chamaesiphon sp. VAR_48_metabat_135_sub (assembly GCF_031418915.1). Taxonomy (NCBI): domain Bacteria; kingdom Bacillati; phylum Cyanobacteriota; class Cyanophyceae; order Gomontiellales; family Chamaesiphonaceae; genus Chamaesiphon; species Chamaesiphon sp. VAR_48_metabat_135_sub. The sequence goes on from NZ_JANOJV010000049.1 coordinate 8,459, forward strand.
TCTCTTGAACTCTGAACAGTGGAGATTGCCACACTAATTAATGTAGCCTAAAGCCTAATCCCTGATTTTCTGATAAATTGCACACAGGCGACTTGGTTGAAAAATCTTGGCGGCGAACATAAAATTAGGCGGCACGTTGATAATTAGATGGTCTGACGATTGGTGATATTGCTCGAATTGAGCAGGCATTCCTTTGGGCGTACCAGGGCTATAAGGAACTGGTTGAAATAATATTTCGGTAAATATTACTGTTTGACAATTAGCCTGCTCCGCGACTTGTTCGATAAATTTTTCACCAGTAAGTAAGCTAAATAAGATTGCTTGTGCTTGGGAATCGAGTGTGAAACTACCGTCAAAATTTTCAATTACTTTTATTTTCATAAGCAAGTAGTGTCGTTGCCCTAGTTTCTAGTTATGAGTAGTCGGTGCTTGGTTGTGAAAGGTGGATAGTGGATAATTTTTGGTAAATATAGCAAGTATAGGGTTGGCAGTGCCCACCCTACTAAAGAACAGTCGCTTTCAACTTTCAACTAATATTACACTTTCATAATATCTTTTTCTTTCTCTGCTAATACTTGCTCGACTTTAGCTCCATATTTGTCGGTGAGCTTCTGAATTTTATCTTGGAGATCCTTCGATTCATCTTCAGAGATTTCGCTAGCTTTCTCTTGTTTTTTGACAAAATCGATCGCATCGCGCCGGATATTGCGCACCGAGATTTTACCTTCTTCGGCGTATTTACCAGCTTGCTTGACAAATTCCTTCCGCCGTTCGCCAGTCAAAGGTGGAATATTCAACCGAATCATCGAACCATCGTTATTCGGAGTCAAGCCGATATCTGAGAGCGAAAGAGCTTTCTCGATCGTCCCCATACTACTACGATCGAATGGTTGAATCGTAATCGTCGTCGAATCAGGTGTACCGATATTTGCCAGGGATTTTAAGGGTGTTGGGGTACCATAATAGTCGATCGTTACTCGATCGAGCAAACTTGCACTCGCTCTTCCGGTACGGATGGTATTAAACGAGCGGCTGACAGATTCAACCGCTTTCTGCATATGACCTTCAACATCAGCAAATTTCACAAGAACCTCCTACAAATGTACCAATTTTTTCACCCGCTACCACCCGCTGAATATTGCCCCGCTCAAATAAATTGAAGACAATAATGGGAATATTATTTTCTCGACACATGGCAATTGCCGTACTATCCATCACTCGTAAATCCTGATTGAGGACATGACTGAAGGTGAGACTTTCAAACCTCTTCGCATCGGGATTAATATGGGGATCGGCATCATATACACCATCCACCTTAGTAGCCTTAAAAATCACATTAGCATCGATCTCCGCCGCTCGGAGCGCAGCGGCAGTGTCGGTAGTAAAGAAAGGATTGCCAGAACCAGCTCCAAACACTACTACCCGACCTTTTTCGAGATGACGGATGGCGCGACGACGGATATAGGGTTCGGCGACTTCCTGCATCGCGATCGCAGTTTGGACTCTAGTTTGTACGCCTTTCTGTTCCAGAGCATCCTGGAGAGCCATCGCATTCATGACAGTGGCGATCATGCCCATATAGTCAGCAGTAGCTCGATCCATCCCTTTCGCTGAAGCCTTGACTCCACGGAAAATATTTCCACCACCTACAACGATGGCAACTTGGACACCACTGGCGACGACTTCGGCTACTTCTTGGGCGATGGCTTGGACGATTGTCGGATCGATGCCATAACCAAGATCGCCCATTAGGGCTTCCCCACTCAATTTGAGCAACACCCGTTGGTAAGTCGTCCCCATTTTTGTTTATCTTCTTAACTCGAATTTTCTCCCATCTACAATACCAGGAAATGGCGATCGTTTGTGGATAGTGGATAGTGAATAGTGGATAGTGGATAGTGGATGGTAGTCTTTGCCGTCCCTAATAACTGACGTTACCAGCTTATGGATTATTACATCGCGCCTGCTTTTCTCGATAAATTAGCCATACATATCACCAAAAATTTTCTCGATCTGCCAGGGGTGAAAGTGCCGCTGATTTTGGGCATACATGGGCGCAAAGGCGAGGGGAAAACTTTTCAGTGTGAATTGGTATTTGAGCGAATGAAGGTGGAAGCGATCCACATTTCGGCAGGGGAATTGGAAAGTCCCGATGCGGGGGATTCGGCGCGAATGATTCGGTTGCGGTATCGGGAAGCCGCCGAAATTATCAAGATTCGGGGGCGAATGGCGGTACTGGTAATTAATGATATCGATTCTGGGGCGGGGAGATTTGATCGAGGTACGCAGTATACTGTCAATACGCAGTTGGTAAATGCGACGCTGATGAATATTGCGGACAATCCGACGAATGTCCAGTTACCTGGTAGTTATGATTCGACTCCGTTACCGCGAATTCCAATTATTTTGACTGGGAACGATCTATCGACTTTGTATGCGCCGTTGGTAAGAGATGGGCGAATGGAGAAGTTTTATTGGGTACCAACTCGCGAGGACAAAATTGGAATTGTCGGTGGTGTATTTGCCCCTGACAATCTTTCCCATCGCGAAGTTGTCGGTTTAGTCGATCGATTTCCAGAGCAAGCAGTTGATTTCTTTGCGGCGATGCGATCGAGAATTTATGACGAACAAATTAGGGAGTTTATTGGGCAGGTGGGCTTGGAAAGTATCGCGATGGAAGTAGTCAATCCGGCGAGTGGAATTAAACCTACTTTTCCTAAGCCTTATTTTACAATCGATCGACTGATTCAATTTGGTAATCTATTAGTTCAAGAGCAAAAATCATTAGCTGAAAGTAGATTAGTTGAGGAGTACAATCGAGTTCGATATAGTAGTTAGGTTTTAGGGGGATTTCGAGTGAGAAATTAAGCTACTAACATTTGTTGAAAAGTACAAAATGCAAATTACCTATAGTCCTGCTTATACGATCGTCCCTACCTATGAGTGTTTTAATCATTGTAGCTACTGCAACTTTCGGGTCGATCCTGGCTTAGATAGCTGGATGGCACTCGATCGAGCTAGCGAAATTCTCACCGATCTTCAGGGCAAAGGGATCTGGGAAATATTAATTTTAAGTGGTGAAATCCATCCCCAATCTTCACGAAGAAAAGCTTGGATCGATCTCATCTACGATCTCTGTGAACTAGCTTTAAATTTAGGGTTTTTACCACACACTAATGCAGGCCCTTTAAGCTTCATCGAAATGGAGAGATTAGCACAGGTTAATGTCTCAATGGGGTTAATGATCGAATCTTTAGATCCGGTTTTGCTAAAAGGTGTTCATTGTCATGCGCCGAGTAAATTACCTGCGATTAGACTCGAACAACTAAATTGGGCTGGTAAATTAAAAATTCCCTTTACAACAGGGTTATTATTAGGTGTCGGCGAGTCAGAAACAGACTGGGAAGTAAGCTTGCGATCGATTGCCAATATTCATCGGCAATGGGGACATATTCAAGAGGTGATTTTACAACCTTATCGTCCAGGCAGTCAGGAAAGTTTAGCTGGATTAGGCTTCAATCTTACTAAATTACCTGAAGTGATTCAATTAGCCAGACAGATATTACCTGCCGATATTACGATCCAAATTCCACCGAACTTAATTGCCAATCCCGATTTACTCTTAGCCTGCTTAACTGCTGGTGCGAGAGACTTAGGTGGGATAGTTCCCAAGGATGAGGTAAATCCTGACTATCATCATTTACAGTTAGCAGAATTGACCGTATTATTAGATCGTGCGGGTTGGAAATTACGCCCCAGATTACCAGTTTATCCCCATCTCGAACATTACCTATCCAATCCTCTTGCCCAGAAGCTACTCGCGATCGATCGTGCTAATCGGTGCTAACGGATACCAAGGATTGCCAGGTTAGAGATAAAATCGATCGTTACTAATAATACAAAGGGCTACTAAGGGTTCAAAGTTATCATACAAATAGCTGATGTTAGATTTGTATTAACAATGGCAGAATTATCAAGCGGTTCGATCGACTGTTGAATAATTAAAAATTACTAAAAATATCGGATTTAGGGCTTTTATAGATCGTCGATCGATGATATTTTTATAGGGCATTAGACTAATCAAAGATCTCAACCCAATCGAATTGGAACATTCGATTGAAAGTAAGTTACGTAGAACCCATAAGGCACGGGAATTATGTCTCAATCAAGAAAATTTATAACTAACTGTTATTTTATATCTAATACAGGGAAAACTTAGAGGAGAGTCTCTATTCGACCTAGAGCATTTAACCATCCTCAACTTTGTCAGATCGGCCTGCTGTCTGAGGGAGAAGGGATCTCGATTCAAAGTCTATTTCCCTAAGGGGAATGGCTTTTGGGCATTTTTCGGCCTCAACCGCAGGCAATAGTATGCTCGAATCATCAGCTTCGGCAACTAGGCCTGAGTTAAATGCCATTAGAAGAGGTGAGATGCTCCCAATTCGATCGACATTTGATGTAGACTTACTTGTAATTAGGGTGTGCCGATCTCCGACCGTACTGGATATTGCCAAGGAAGTTGAGGAGGTTAAAATTCGTTGAAAGGGATATTAAAGTGAAATTATCGTGGCAAGTACTTCAAGAACTCGAACAAAAGTATGGGGAGTGCTTTTATCTATTAGATATTAGTAAATTTAAAGATAACTATTGTCAATTGTTAGATTGTTTTAGATCGATCTATCCAAACACAAATATTGGCTATTCTTATAAAACCAACTATATTCCTAAGATATGCCAATCGGTATATGAGCTAGGTGGATATGCAGAAGTCGTTTCGCAAATGGAATATGACTTGGCAAAATCGATTGGCGTGCCACCATCGAGAATTATTTTTAATGGACCACTAAAATACGATCGAGATTTAGAGCGAGCTGTTTTAGCTAATTCGATCGTCAATTTAGATTCGCTGCAAGAGGTGAAGACGATCGTTGAATTGGCGAAAAGATTGCCAGAACAAACAATATCGGTAGGATTGAGATGTAATTTTGATATTGGCACAGATCGAATCTCTCGATTTGGATTAGATGTAGAAAATGACGGTCTCGATGCAATATTTAAACAATTTAAAGAGTTAGGTAATTGTCAAGTAATCGGATTGCACTGTCATTTTACTACCGAACAAAGAAGTCTAGAGTCTTACGCCCTCAGAGCTAAAAAAATTATCGAACTTAACGATCGATATTTCCCAGATCTCCCGCCCAAATTTATTGATGTTGGCGGAGGCTACTTCGGACATATGGAGGATAATCTCAGACAGCAGTTCCCATTTGACATACCCACATATCGAGAATATGCCGAGGTAATTGCCACCCAATTCAGTCAGAGATTCGGTCGAGATGTGGGACCAGAATTAATTATCGAACCAGGCGTAGCTCTGGTTGCTAATGTGATGAAGTTTGTTGGCAAAATCGTCGGACTCAAAACAATTCGATCGCGTCATTTAGCTTTACTGACTGGTAGTATTCACACTGTAAAACCCAGCAAGCAATTGCCATTGACAATATATAAAAATGAGCTAGATAGTTATCGCATCGAATCGAATATCCCCATCGATTTGGTTGGATATACATGTATGGAGCATGACTGCTTGTACCCAGAATATCCCAACGCTGTCGGCGTGGGCGACTATACAGTCTTTGATAATGTTGGTGCATACTCGATCGTCTTCAAGCCACCATTTATTTGGCCTAGTCCACCGATTGTAAGCTATGATGCCACTCTGGATACTTATACACTAGCTAGACGACAAGAGACTAGCCAAGATGTGTTTGCCACTTATCAACTTTAATCACGATTAGGTACCGATCTTTGCGCAATCTACAGATAAATTGGGATTTCTAAATCTCCCTGCCAATCCCCCTACCCTAGCATTTACCCCCTAATTTAAGATCGCTAATTTAGATGAATATACTCCTAAGCTGCGCGGGTTGCCGCAACTACCTGATCGATTTTTTCAAAACAGCACTTGCAGGTCATGGGCAGGTATTTGTCACTGATTCTAATCCAGATGCCGTATCGCTTCAAGAAGCAGATCGTGGATTTATTATGCCGCGTGCAAATCATCCCGAATACTTCGATCTATTGCTAGATATCTGCAAGCAAAATCAGATTAAATTGTTGATTTCCCTGAATGATTTGGAACTACCACTACTCGCCAAACAACGCGATTTATTTCTAAAAATTGGGACTATTCCCGTTATTGCCGATCCAGCCGCGATCGATATTTGCTTTGATAAGTGGAAAACATTTAAATTCCTCACTCAACATCAGATTCCCGCACCCAAAACATACCTATCATTAGCAGATGCGCGTCAGGCAATTGCGACTGGCGAATTGACATTCCCATTAGTTATTAAACCTCGTTGGGGTACTGCGTCGATCGGGATTGAATTCCCCCAAGACGATGAGGAACTAGAATTAGCTTATCAATTAGTTAAAAAACGTCTGAGCAGAACAATTTTAGCCGATATTAGTGCCAGCGATCGAGATCGATCGGTATTGATTCAAGAGCAAATAATCGGTAAGGAATATGGGCTAGATGTGATTAATAACCTCGATGGTAAATATATTGCCACATTAGCTAAACGCAAACTGTCGATGCGCGGAGGCGAAACAGATCGAGCCGTCACAGTTGCCGATCCTCAATTGATCGACATCGGCGAAAAAATTGGTCGAAATCTCCAGCACATTGGTAATCTCGATTGTGACGTATTTAGCGGTGCCCAGGGTTATTGTATCTTGGAAATGAATCCCCGCTTTGGTGGCGGCTATCCATTTTCCCATATCGCTGGAGCCAATTTGCCCGCAGCCCTGATTGCTTGGGCAAGCGGAAAAACCGCCGATCCCGATTGGTTTACAGTGACACCAGATCTGATGAGTTCAAAATGTGCCCGTCTAGTCATTCACACCCTACATTACAGTACCGAACCCTCTTTAGTATCAAAATAAGTCCCGATCGCAATTCTGACATCTTGCACTAGTACACATTCACTCACTAAGGATTGGGCACCTGGTGCAAGATGTTGTGGGAATTCTAATTTTCCCTCCAGATGACTTACATTTAGATCGATTTGGGTATAATTAGATTCAGGTTGTCAACGTAAGGTTATTGCAAAATTATAGCAATAATTGCACAAAATAGCTACACTCAATTTTCATCTACTCATAACTTTCGGAAATGACAAAACCTATCCTACTCTCCACTCCACATATGGGCGATCGCGAACACCAGTTCGTGACAGAAGCCTTTGAAACTAATTGGATCGCGCCAATTGGTCCTCATGTTGATGCCTTCGAGCGAGAGTTTTGCCAAGCAGTTGGATCTAGTCATGCTGCGGCTGTCAGTTCGGGTACTGCTGCCTTACATTTGGCTCTGAAACTGGTTGGAGTGGGGGTTGGAGATGAAGTATTTTGTTCTACCCTAACTTTTTCTGCGAGTGCTAATCCCATTGCCTATTTGGGTGCTAAACCCGTGTTTATCGACAGCGAACGGCAATCTTGGAATATGGACCCCCAGGTGTTCCAAACTGCAATGGAGCAACGAGCCAAAGTGGGGAAATTGCCCAAAGCGGTGATTCTCGTCCATCTATACGGACAAAGTGCCGATATCGATCCGATCCTCAAAACTTGCCAACAATATGGCGTACCGATGATTGAGGATGCGGCTGAAGCTCTCGGCGCGACTTATAAAGGTCGATCTCCAGGTACATTCGGCAAGATTGGCATTTTCTCATTTAATGGTAATAAAATTATTACCACTTCTGGTGGTGGGATGTTAGTCTCTGAAGATGCGAGCATCACCTCCAAAGCCAAGTTTTTGGCAACTCAAGCCCGCGATCCCGCGCCGCATTACCAACATTCGGAAATTGGCTATAACTATCGCCTCAGCAATGTTCTAGCCGGAATCGGACGAGGACAATTATTGGTATTAAACGATCGAGTCGCTGCCAGAAGACGCAATTGTGAAGTTTATGAACAAGCTCTGGGCAATCTACCTGGGATCGAGTTTATGCCAGAAGCTCCTTGGGGTAGTGCTACCCGCTGGTTAACGTGTCTGACGATCGATCCCCAAGCTTTTGGGGCAGATCGCGAACAGGTGCGGTTAGCACTAGCCGATGCCCAAATTGAGGCTCGTCCAGTCTGGAAGCCCCTCCACCTGCAACCGATATTCAAAGATAGCGAATGCTTTGGCGGTGAAGTTGCCGAAGATCTATTCGAGCGAGGACTGTGTTTACCTTCTGGATCTAATCTCTCTGATGAAGAGTTAAATCGGGTGATTGATACGATTGTTAAGTTGAAAGGATAGCGAATAGTGGATGGTGAATGGTAAATAGTGGACGCAAGCGTCCTTTCCCCCTTTACCCTTTCCCAATCTATGAGTTATGGCGGATGTCGATCGGCAAAGTCTAAAACATAATGGAGGTCTAACCACCGATCTCTACGAACTGTTAAATTGTTTATGACCAATAATATTCGACCTACATCTGAAGAGGATAATGCAATCGTTAACTTGGTCAATCGCATTTTAACAAAAGCGATCGAAGATCGGACTTCACATTTATATTTTGAACCCCAAGCGCAATCGCTCCAGATTAGAATTCGTAAAGACGGTTTGCTGCAAACAGCATTGCAGAATTTGCCTTATAACATAGTGACTCCAACGATCGAATATCTCAAATCGATCGCCAAAATTGAATTAGATCGATCGGCACCTCAATCTGGCACAATTTATAAAGCCGCAAAACTCGGTCGAGTCAAAATTGAGATTACCACTTTACCGACACCATTTGGTGATAGCGTAACTGCCAAAATTGCTTATGTTCAACAACAACCATTAACCCTAAAGCAGCTAATTCCCAATCGCGAGATCCTCGATCCGATCGACAGATTAATTCATAGCGATCGGGGTTTAATCTTAATTGTCGGCGGCCAAAATAGTGGCAAATCCACCACCGTTTATGCTAGTTTAGCCGAACTCAACCGACCAGATCGGAGTATTTATGCGCTCGATCGGCAGTTGAAATATACAGTACCAGGTATCAATCAAATTACCTTGCCAACTAATGCCGATGATGACACAATTACCAAGACGATTCACACTTGCCTGAGTCAACATCCCGATGTCCTAGCGATTGGATCGATCGATAGTCTGCCCCTTGCCACAGCCGCACTCCAAGCCGTCGCCCAAGGTTGTCTCGTCTTCGCCACCATTCAAGCCGAAACAGCAGGTAGAGCGATCGCTCAGTTAATCGATCTCGGTGTCCCCGCAGCGCAACTCTACACCGCCACAATCGGGGTCATTTCTCAAAAAATGATGAAACAGGTTTGTTCTGAATGTCGGCTGCCTGACGAGCCAAATAGCCAAGAATTAGCCTGGTTAGGTAGCACAGTTCTCAGCCTCGACCGACACCCCCAATATTATCGCGCGAATAGTCTGGGGGCTTGTGAGATCGAGCAGGCAAAGCAGATAGGTAAATTGTGTCCTAAATGTCAGGGATTGGGCTATCAAGGAGCCATCGGTATTCATGAGGTATTTGTAACGATCGATCGACTCAAATCGACGATTTTAACTGGAGATGCCGAATACATCGATCTCGCCGCTCAGGAAACAGGAATGCGATCTTTTATGGATCTGGCAATTAAATTATTTCGGGAGGGGAAAACGACATTTTCTGAAATGAAACGATGTATTCGCCCCAAAACCTTGTTACAAAATCAGCAAGCAAATGCGGAAACCTATCCAGATGATTGCGATGGTAATGTCGATCGATCTGGAAGTTTGGAGGCAGCTTTATACTGGAAAAAACAAGCGATCGAGGCTAAAGCTAACTACGAACAATTATTGAGCGAACTAGAAAATTATCAACAGGAGTCAGACGAATTTGAGCAACGGATCAAACAGAGTCGATCTCAAGTCGAACAAGGTACTCGGGCCGAAATTGCCCTACAATTGTTATCGGTAGTTGATGTGATCGAACTCGCACGTACTTCGATTAAACCGCAAACCGATCGAGAAGCAGCGATTCAAAAAGGCTATTCAATGTTAGAAAGTAAAATGCTATCGAGCATTCGTGAAATTGGTGTCCGTGTCACTGAAAGTAAGGGACATAAATTTGATTCTCATCTGCATGAGATCGTCCAAGAAGTAGGTACCCATGAGTATCCGGTCGGGATGGTAATTCAGGAGTTCAAACGCGGTTATACGCTGGGCGATCGAGTACTACGTCTAGCACAGGTTAAGGTTGCAGTCGCATCTAGCTTTGTTTAAGGTATTTAGCTGTTGGATTTTCGGGGTTCGGGATCGAAAAGTGCTGCTGGTTGGGTGACCCGCCCAGTGGTCTTGGGGTTTCCCCTGTCTTGTCTTGTCGTTTTCTTATTCGGGGGGAACCCTAGACATAAAAACGCCGCTGTCGCACTTATTTTGACAACTGGGCGGGAGACCCGTCCAGTGGGGAACCCGTCCAAAAGTGCGCCGCTGCTTGGGTATGGGTCACGGATGGGTTCCCCATCCGACCCATACGGTGGTACAGGCAAGTAGAGCACCTTTTCAAGACATTCGGGATTCGATGCTCTTGCATCTAGACCGTAATAACACCTAAAATTTTAGCCAGAGAGATTTTTAGCCCCTACTGTCCGACCCGATGAAACTACTATTTATTATCGACCCGATCGCCAAACTAGATCCCACCCACGATACTAGTGTGGCATTGATGGAGGCGGCCGATCGACTGGGACATCAGGTGTGGATTACCCAAGCTGAAAAATTGAGTGTCGTCGGGGGTCAAGCCTGGGGATTTATTCAACCAGTTAAACTTATTCCCGTACAACTTCAGGACGGTCGCTGGGTGGCTGAGGAGGACTGGTATCAGCTCGGAGATGTAGAGTGGAAACCTTTAAGCGAAATGGATGCCGTATTCATGCGCACAGACCCGCCGGTGGATGTGCCTTACTTGTATACCACCTATATTCTCGACTGTCTCGATCCAGCGAAAACACTAGTGGTAAATAGTCCATCAGGATTGCGGGCGGCGAATGAGAAGATGTTCGCGCTCCAATTTGCCGAGTGGATGACCGAAACGATCGTCTCGCGAGATAAAGAGGTGATTCGTCAATTTGTCGAAACCCACGGCGCAGCAGTATTAAAACCGCTAGGCGGCAAAGGTGGCGAAGGGATTCTATTTCTCGAACCAAACGATCGCAATTTTAATTCTCTGATCGAAGTTAGCACGGGTCGAGATCGGGAGCCGCTGATGATTCAGAAGTTTCTCGCCGCAGCCAAAGATGGGGATAAGCGGATTATTTTACTCGATGGGCAGCCTTTAGGTGCTGTCAATCGGATTCCCACGGGGAAAGAATTTCGCGGGAATATGGCCGTCGGTGGACGTAGTGCGCAGGTAGATATTACCGATCGAGAATACCAGATGTGTGCGGCGATCGCGCCAAAACTCCAAGCTGCTGGTTTATATTTTGTCGGAATCGATGTGATCGGTGGTTATTTGACCGAGGTCAATGTGACTAGTCCAACCGGAATTCGGGAAATCGATCGACTAAATAACGTCAATCTCGGTCGAGCTGTCATTGAGTGGCTAGAATCCCGACAATAAAAAGACTTTCTGTAAAATTTTGTAATCTTGCCGGAAATTAGAGTACAACTGTTGTAGCTACACCTAGCAGGTCTTATATATCCCTTCAAAATAATTATGCGTACTCATCATCATTTAGCAGCAATGTTGACCGGAACAGCGGTTGTTAGCGCGCTAGTCATCACCCTTCCCAATGCTGCTCAAGCCCTTCCTGGCACCAAAATTAATGACATTGCTCGCGAAGTGACTGTTCTCATTCGCGGCGACCAAAGCCACGGTTCGGGGGTAATCATCAAAAAGAGCGGGAATACCTATTATGTCTTAACTGCCGAACATGTGGTCAGAGAAAAAGATGACTATAAACTGGTAACCGCCGATCAAAAAGCATATCCGCTTGAATATAGTAAGGTCAAACCGATCGATGGAGTCGATTTAGCGATCGTCAAATTTACTAGCGATAAAAATTATCCAGTTGCCAAAATTGGCACGGCTAAAACTACAGAAGGACAGGATGTTTTTGTCTCTGGTTGGCCCTCGAATGGTGCTGTGGGTAAGGAAGCTGGTGGTGAATTAATCCGTCAATTTACCTCTGGACAAATTTCTGGATTTCTCAAGAAACCACTACGTGGCTATAGCATGAGCTATACCAATGTTACCCGTGCGGGGATGAGTGGTTGTCCCGTATTGGATACTGCGGGCAGAGTGGTCGCAATTCATGGGATGGGAGATAAAGAAGATACTCGCAACCTAGAAGGTGCAGAGAAAAATTTCGCTGGAAAAATCAAGTCTGGTTTTAACTACGCTGTGCCAATTAGTGTCTTTTTACAAAAGGCTGATTCAATTAACTTTGACTCCGACAGTTTAGAAATTGACAAGTCTGCAGCTCCAGAACCAGGTGCTGCTTACGTCGCTAGTGGTGCAACCGATCCTCGTGACAAAATTAATAATATTCAAGAAACATTGAAATCTGTTAGTGATATTACGAAAACAATAAATACTACAACCGACACTATTAAAGGTTTTCAAGATAGTCTCAAAGGTTTCGGGGGACTATTCGGTCGTTAAATTCCTTCGCAGAGCGTCGCTAGTAGAGCATAGATCTTCCAGATTCTAGTTAAATATTTTGATAATAATAGCCGATCGCAGATGATACTTGCGATCGGCTATTGTTTGCCAATATTATTCTAAATAATACAACTTTTACCCACATATATGGATTGTAGGATCGGCTATAAATAACCTTTGTCGATTGATTCCTCGCTCGATGAAAAATCAATTCGTGGCTCAGTCAAAAATGCGATCCGCCTGGTTAATGAAAACAACTTTACTTCTGTTGCTTTTCCCGTCGTTGGAGCTGGCTCAGGTAGTTTTCGACAATCACGAGCATTGGAAATAATGCTCGATGAATTAGATCGGATTCATACTGACGCAAAAGTTACGATCGTCGAATTTCAGAAAAAACGCAGATGACATGAATTATGAAATCGACTCATTAATTGGGAACCTGTCGATCAATTGTATCGCCCGCCTTGCATTTGCTTGCAAAGAATCGCTAGCATGAGGTACATAGGGAATCTGCGATAACAAATCCACCGTGCGTCGCAACATCCGCACAATATCGCCCTCATCGAGATTGGTATTACTACACAACTCCGTCCAGGATAGTTCTAATGCCCAATGTTCGACGATGCCGACTAGCTCGTATTCCATCCAGACAGGGAGAGCCACCTGATAGCGACGTTGAATTTGGAATAGTTGTCTGCGGGTACCGCGCAGAGCACTTAGTGTCATCACTACCTCATCGGCTGGCTCGTAATTTGTCCAGCTATCCGAACGCGGCGTTTCCGATACTAACGCACAGATTACCGCTGCTAAATGGTGCGGATCTAAACCATCTAGATAACCAGACATCAGCGCGAGGGCAATCCACAGCTCATTATCCCCGCGAATTGCAGCAGCAGCTTCCCCAATTCTTGTGGGTAATACGCCTTGCAAACCATTGACTTGACGCAATACCTCAATCAGATTGAGAAATTCTTGCCAATGTCGATCGAGTTGTCCTTGTAGTTTATCCTGGAGATCTTTAATCTCTTCTTCGAGGACGAATTGACGACGGTAGCGTTTGAGTAGGGTTGCTGGATTT
>NZ_JANOJV010000050.1:0-1687 GCF_031418915.1 Chamaesiphon sp. VAR_48_metabat_135_sub
CCGCGACGCGGTGCGGGTAAAGTATTTATCGATCGTGATTTGATTCAAGCCAACAGCTTCAAATATCTGGGCACCGCGATAACTTTGGATCGTGGAAATACCAATTTTAGACGCAACTTTAGTTACGCCTTTGGTGGCTGCTTTAATGTAGTTTTTAACAGCGGTGGGATAATCGACATCGAGCAAGATTTTCTGATTAATTAAATCCTCTATCGTTTCAAATGCCAAGTAAGGATTAATCGCCCCACAACCATAACAAATAAAGGTTGCAAAGTGATGAACTTCACGGGGTTCGCCGGATTCTAATACCAAGCCGACGCGAGTACGAGTACCCGTGCGAATTAGGTGATGATGCAAGCCAGCAACAGCTAGTAAAGCCGGAATTGATGCAGTCTCAGCATTCACACCGCGATCGCTCAAAATTAGAATACTGATGCCGGATTCGATCGCTTTATCTGCGGCTGCAAAAATCACATCTAAGGCTGCTTCCAGACCTTTCACCCCATCTTTAGGGTTGAATAACATTGGAATAGTGACAGAGCTAAATCCATCGGTGTGAAGGTACTTTAATTTGTTCAATTCCGAATCAGTTAAAATCGGTGTTTTCAGCGCGATCAGATGACAACTTTCTGGCTCAGGTTTGAGTAAATTCCGTTCAGATCCAATCGTCGTCTGCGCTGAAGTCACGATTTCCTCACGAATAGAATCGATCGGCGGGTTGGTAACTTGGGCGAATAACTGTTGGAAGTAATCGTAGAGTAACTTTGGTCGATCGGACAACACCGCCAACGGTGTATCAGTCCCCATCGAACCCGTTGCTTCCACCCCATCCCGCGCCATCGGCGTAATCAGCATCCGCAATTCTTCAAACGTATAGCCAAACGCCATTTGACGCTGGAGAATCCCCCCTAACCCCCCTTGGGAAGGGGGGGACAAGAGAGACTCTGCTCCTGCTCCCCCCTTATTAAGGGGGGTTGGGGGGGATTCAGGACTCGCGATGTCCTCTAGTCGTACCAAATGCTCGTCCAACCACTCCTGATAAGGATGTGCGCTAGTAATCTCATGCTTGATCTCCTCATCACTGACAATCCGCCCAGCCACAGTATCCACCATGAACATCTTCCCTGGCTCCAACCGTCCCTTCGCCACCACTTTTTCCGGTGGAATCGTCAGCACACCTGCTTCCGAAGCCATAATCACCAGATCGTCAGTCGTCACATAATAACGTCCTGGGCGCAATCCATTTCGATCGAGTACCGCCCCGATCGAGCTACCATCAGTAAAGGCGATCGAAGCTGGGCCATCCCACGGCTCCATCAAGCAGGAATGGTACTCATAAAACGCCTTCTTCTCCGCGCTCATCGACTCATGCGCCGTCCACGGTTCGGGCACCATCATCATCATCGCATGGGGCAAGCTGCGACCGGAAAGGGTCAATAATTCCAGGGCATTATCAAAGATCGTCGAGTCACTACCATCGACATTAATCGCAGGTTTAATCTTATCAATATCATCGCCGAATAAATCCGACGCAAATAGCGACTGTCGCGCCGTCATCCAGTTAATATTGCCGCGCATGGTATTGATTTCACCATTGTGGGCGATGTAGCGATAGGGATGCGCCCGCTCCCAACTGGGGAAAGTATTGGTACTAAACCGCGAATGCACCAACGCCAACGCGCTCTCC
>NZ_JANOJV010000051.1:0-4025 GCF_031418915.1 Chamaesiphon sp. VAR_48_metabat_135_sub
GCACGATCCGGTGAATATGCAGGAAATCCAGCCGCGCTTTGTGGAAGAGGGTGTCTGGTTACGTCCGTTTGGACGACTGATTTATACGATGCCCCCCTATATTATTCAGCCCTCGGAACTCACCGCAATTACTAGTGCGATTTATAAAATTGTCGATCGGATTTAGTTTTGGATCTCAGGGGGATTTGTCCGATCGACCATTACCGCTACAGATGAAACTAGCTACATCAAGCGTTAAAATAGAAGTGCAAACTTTAAAGTTCGTTAGCGTAGCGTGCTGTAGCTAATCGAATAGCCAAGCCATGACCGATAAACCTCTTGAATGGATTGGTGCGGCAAAAAAAGATCTAATGGAGTTCCCCGACGATGCACGTCGTCAGGCAGGGTTTGAGTTACGGTCGATTCAGCAAGGCGATCTTCCTTCGGACTTTAAGCCGATGTCCATTATTGGAAAAGGAGTGGAGGAGATCCGCATTCGGACTGACAATACCTACCGGATTTTTTATGTCGCGAGGTTTGAGGAAGCTGTGTACGTTCTTCATGCTTTTCAAAAGAAGACTCAGAAAACTTCCAGTGGTGATATCGATCTGGGACAACAACGATACAAACAAATGCTGCAACAACGCCAGGATGATTCAGAATGACTCAAACCAATCAAAATATTTTTGAAGATCTGGGTTTCTCGGCGGAGGAATCAGAAAATTTGAGGGTTCGATCGGATTTAATGATTAGTCTGCGAAAGTTAATTCGATCGAATCAATGGAGTTTGGAGGAAGCGGCATTACAGCTAAAAACAACGATCGATTGTGTAGAAGAATTGCTTGCAGGAAAGATCGATCGGTTTCAAATCGAGCCATTAATTACGATGTTAACTCATGCTGGGATGAAGGTTCGCGTTGAGGTTGTCGCGGCTTAGATTTGACTGCCACGACTAAGTATCCCATAATCTAGTCACAGGATAAGCATCAAATTGACGATCGCAACTAATAATAGTCAACGCAAGATCGATAGATTGGGCAATTAAAATTCTGTCAAATGGGTCTCGATGATGTAACGGTAGATTTAGATATGTTTGAATAGCAGTAATGTTAATCGGTAAAATTGAGATGTCTTGCTCGATAAGATTTTGCTCGATCGCTTGAAAGTTAGTTTTTAGTGTTAGTTTGCCAATATTAATTTTGATAGCGATTTCCCAGATTGATACAATGCTCACACATACAGCTTCAGCCGATTCAATCTGCTGTTTTGTACCGAGCGGTAATCGTGAATCGTTGTCTAGAAACCAAATCAGGGTATGAGTATCTAATAAAAACAATTACATATACTCCTGAAGATCTTCTAGCGGTGCATCAAAGTCATCGGACATCTCAAACATACCTTGCATGGTACCTGCTTGACGACGTTTTGCTGTTGGTGTCGGTGGATTGATTTGAGCATAGTTTGCCGCGAGAAATTCGGCATAGTGGAGTACTTCCTGTTGCAGTTTTTCGGGAAGCTTTTCGAGGCTGGCAATTAGGGTTGGAGATAGCATTTTAGAAATACTTTGAGTAAGCTAAATAAGTATCGATTACACCTATTTTACCATTTTCCTATCGATCGACCATTACCGCCAGAACCCCGACTTTTCCAAAAAGTCGGGGTTCTTTACTCGCTAGCTAAAGCTGCGGCATCAATGCGTTCAATAAATCTGTCTGTTTGCTTTTACCAGATGAGATCGACTCCTCCAATCGATCGCACATTCCCATCAATCGATCGATCTTTTCCACTATTCGCCCTTGTTCTGCAAGAGGTGGAACTGCAATTAACATTTTTCTTAATCCATTCAGTGGAACAGTTTTCTGAGCGATTCCAGTAGCAACTGAAGTGGCATATTTTAGTGCATAACTGGACTTCAATAAATGCAGGAGATATTCTACTGGAGAAGATTTAGCTGATTTAAGAATTGCAACGTGACGCTGTACACAAAACTCAAGGTCACTATCGATAAAAATGGGTATGCCGTAAGAACCAGTTACAGTATATAAAATATCATTTGTTGCTGGCTTTCTTCCCCAATCTAATGATTCATAATAATCATGCGGTACAAATCTACAATTCTCTAGACTAACTTTACCTGTATTTAGGTTTCCGATAACTAGAAAAGGAATGCCAGTATCTGATTTTGGGGGTGCTTGATGATCGCCATCAGTAACCAATGCCAAAACATCTTGTAAATTTGCCCATTCCCAACCGCTTGACAAATCATAAGGCACTTCTTTCAAATTTATATCAGGTGAAGGTTTAGATTGCTTAATTTTCCCTTCCTTCACCAATCGCTGCTTCTCAAGCTCGATCGATCTCAATAATTCACTCGCGGGTTCATCATTGGGATCTTGTCGTACCAATTTGCCCATGACGGCGAGTTGAAGGATGGTTTTGCGTAGCTCGACTACGTTTTCTTTGACAGAATAGAGTTCGCCGAAATGTTGGGTGATGAAACTCCAAGCGGTGCTAAATTCGCTGCTATCCTTGGCTGTCAACAGTCGATCGAGTGCCGCTGTATGGACGGTGAGCAGCCGTTGGGATCGATCGATCCGCAATTTCTCCAATTCATCACAACGCGCCATTAGTTGGTCGATTTTGGCAAGAATCCGGTGTTGTTCTGCGAGGGGTGGAAGAGAAATTAGAGCATTTCTCATATCCTTAACATTGACATGTTTTGCTCCAATTCCTTTATATACAGAAAGAAGTCTTGTCAGAAATAATGGATTAGATATTGATAACTGCAAATACCTGGAAAGAACCCCTTTTGTAGGTCGAAATAGCATTACTCGTTGCCCAAGACAACATTGCATTCCTGTTGGAATAATTACTGATTCACCTACACTTCCTTCTCTTGCAAAAATCACATCACCTGCTTGAGGAGAAAGGCGATTAATTCTATCTAAATAAGTTTCTTCAGAAACATAACGCAATTTATGATAAGTTATGTCTCCACCCTTAAAGCTATTAGTATCAATACAAATAATTCCATCAGGAATAAATTTTGCAGTTGAATGAGGACAATCAACAATTATTTCACATATTGTTTCTATTCTTGTCCATTGCCATAAATTAGGAAGTCTTGATGGTATATCTATTAGAGCGATAGGAGGTAAAGTTTTAGTGTCTTTGATTTTCCCTTCCTTCACCAGCAGTTCTTTCTCTAACTCGATCGATCTCAACAGTTCACTAGCTGGCTCATCATTCGGATCTTGCGGTACTAACTTCCCCTGCATCGCTAGAGTTAAAATCAATTCCCGTAACTTCTTAATCCCATCAGGCGCAGCAAAAGCCACATCAAAATGTTGTTCCAAAAGACTCATTAGTTAGCCCCCAACGCCTGCATCAATTCCTGCTTCAGCGAGTTTTGAGCATCTGTCATTTGTCGATCGATCTCCAGATATTCCCGCATCAACTCATTCGGATCGCGGTGATTTATGGCTACCTCGTGGGGATTTTTGCAATCGAGATTATAGTTCCGCGCCGCGATTTCCTGGGCTGAAACCTTCCAGGCATATTCACTCGGCTGACGATTTTGCCACCAATTTTTTTCGCGATCGAATTCTTGAATTGTCAGCGGTTTCGAGCGTGAATAAGACTTATATCCAGGTGGATAAGGATGCTCAAAAAACCACACATCCGCAGTCGAGCCGCCCTTATCAAAAAACAGGATATTGGTATTAATGCTCGTGTAGGGGCTGAATACGCCCTTGGGCAACCGGACGATCGTATGGAGATTGAACTCTTCCAGCAACTCGCGCTTGAGATTGGTTTTCGTCCCCTCGCCAAACAGGAACCCATCGGGTAAAACCACCGCAGCGCGTCCCGTATCGGGCTTGAGCAGGTGCATAATCAACGCCATGAACAAATCGGCGGTTTCGCGGGTTTGGTACTTCTTGGGGAAATTGCTTTCAATCCCATCTTCCTCCATCCCCCCAAACGGCGGATTGGTGATGATGATATCCACCCGATCTTTGGTGCCATAATCGCGGAGCGGACGGCTG
>NZ_JANOJV010000052.1:0-2458 GCF_031418915.1 Chamaesiphon sp. VAR_48_metabat_135_sub
CATAAACAAAACTTTTCGGTTCTTTACAATCATGATGCTGTGATAGTATCGGGATTGTCAGAGTGGTGGAGGAGTAAATTTTAGAGTGAGAAATAGCATGTCAGCCAGACAGTTAGACAAAGGAATTCAGTCAGGTACACCTCAACCGCTGAAAGTAGGGTTAATCGGGATCGGTAATATGGGACAACACCATGCACGGGTGTTGAGCCTACTCAAAAATGTCCAACTGGTTGGCATCGCTGATGTCAATGTCGAGCAGGGTTTAGAAGCTGCGAGCAAGTACAAGGCTAGATTTTATGAAGACTATCGCGATCTAATATCGCAAGTAGATGCTGTCTGTATTGCCGTTCCAACTAGGCTTCATTACGAGGTGGGGATCGCTTGCTTGCAAGCAGGGATTCACGTACTGATCGAAAAACCGATTGCAGCGACGATCGAAGAAGCTGAAGCTCTCGTCAATGCAGCCGCTGAATCTCAGTGTATCCTCCAAGTCGGACATATCGAACGCTTTAACCCCGTCTTCCAAGAACTGAGTAAAGTCCTCAAAACTGAAAAAGTCTTAGCTCTCGAAGCCCACCGGATGAGTCCCTACTCCAATCGGGCGAATGATGTATCTGTCGTCCTGGATTTGATGATCCACGATATCGACTTACTGATGGAGCTAGCAGGTTCTCCAGTTGTCGGACTGACAGCTAGCGGGAGTAGATGTCCCGAATCTAAATATCTAGATTATGTCACAGCCACGCTCGGTTTTGCCAATGGTATTGTCGCCACGCTGACAGCCAGCAAAGTCACCCATCGCAAAATGCGTCGGATCGCCGCTCATTGTCGTCAATCTTTGACAGAAGCAAATTTCCTCAATAACGAAATCTTGATTCACCGTCACAATGCCGACCTCCTGAATGAGTACCATCAAGGTTTATACCGTCAGGATGGATTGATCGAGAAAGTTTACACTAGTAACGTAGAGCCACTATATGCAGAATTGGAGCATTTTGTCAACTGTGTTAGGTGTGGCAACGAACCTTCCGTCGGAGGCGAGCAGGCACTCAAAGCCCTGCGCCTAGCGACGCTAATCGAACAAATGGCTTTAGATGGTAAAGTCTGGAAATTATCCGATCGCGATCGATTAGAATTAGTCACTAATAAGTAGCACTAGGGATTGAGTTCTAAATTACCCTCGAAAATTAGGGTAGGGGCAATTCATGAATTGCCCCTACCCTGGTTTTCAAGGCGGTTGGCAACGAAGAACTAAGTTAAGGAAAATCGATTTGCTCCGTTCCAACACCGCCTGGGGATTAATCCCCAGCCTAGTAGCTCAAGTCCTCTAAAGAGGACTAATAAAATCTAGGTAGTCCTCTTCAGAGGACTTGAGCTACTAGCCCGCACTTCAGTCGCGGGCGGTGTCCGAGCGGAGCAAATATCCCCATCCCGTTGGCATAAATTCACCCGCAAATCGGCACCGCCCAACTTTCAACTATTTAAGCTTCTTTCTCATCCGCATAGCCGCCGTACCACCGACTAATGTACCAATAATCGTAAATGGTTCGGGTACTGCGGTAGAATTTGAGGCATCAGGCGCGAATGCCAGAGCAAAGTGAGGTACTCCGCCACCAACGATAGTCTTGACCCCGCCTGGTGTATATTTGTTAACGAAGTTGCTACCTGCTACAAATAGATTTCCACTCGCATCGAACGCCAGGCCAAATGGACTAACAAGTCCGGTAGCGAAGGTAGTCTGGACCCCGCTTGGTGTAAATTTGTTAATGCTGCTATTAAATGTTGCAAATAGGTTTCCACTCGCATCAACTGCCATACCAAGGGAATTAAAATTTCCGGTAGCGAAGGTAGTCCTGACCCCGCCTGCTGTAAACTTGTGAATTGCGAAAAGCTCTGAGGCAAAGAGGTTGCCACTCGCATCGAACGCCAGAGCCGAGTAATTTCCGCCTGTAGCGAAGGTAATTTTGCTCCCGTCCGATGCAAACTTGTAAATTACACCCAAATCTGGTGCTGCTAAAAAGAGGTTGCCACTTGCATCGAACGCCAGACCGTGGGGATTAGTAACGGTAGCGAAGGTAGTTTTGATTCCACCTGGTGTAAATTTGTTAATTACGCCTGTGAACGTCTCTGACTCATAGAGGTTACCACTGGCATCAACCGCCATACCAAGGGAAGTAGAAGTTCCAGTAGCGAAGGTAGTTATGCTCCCGTCTGATGCATATTTATAAATGTTACCAGTGTTAGTAGATGCGTAGAGAGCAGCAGCTTGTGCCGCCATTGGTAAAGACGCAGCCGATGCAGCAATCAGACTAATAACAAGCTGGGCGAGGCGAAACTTGCTGAGATTCTGAGATTCTGAGATTCTGAGATTCTGAGATTCATTATTGAAGCGATCGATTTCATAAGGTAAATGCTCATCAAAAGGAATAAAATCGGGATGCTGAGGAATGGGTCGATT
>NZ_JANOJV010000053.1:0-6098 GCF_031418915.1 Chamaesiphon sp. VAR_48_metabat_135_sub
GCATCACAAACATCGATCGATCTAGCAATTGCCGCATTACCGGATGCCCAACGTAAAAATCCAACCTTCGTATTGCAAGTAATTAATGGTTTATTAGATACTGCCAATTCTGAATATGGTGCAGCCATTACCGATGGTAAAATCAAAGCCGCAATCGAGTATCAAGACTCTAGAGGTTTTATCGCTTATGCAAATATGTTGTATCAAGGAATCGCCACAAATATGGCTAAAGATCATCCAGATGCTCATAAAATAATTGTTGAAAACATGAAGCAATTAACTACAGCATGGCCCGCAGCTATGCCTCCAGCAGCTCCGGTAAAGACTGTCGCAGAAGTCGGTACATTAGTCAAAACAATCGAACTAAATACTCAAAAAGTTATTACTGTTGCAGCTAAGTAGTCGCACTTTTTTAAAAATTTAATCTGTGAATACAGGAAATTTTTTCAATCGTAATTTCAAACATCAGATAGTCATCTACCCTCAACCAAATTTTAATCGCAAGGAATCAAGATCGTGGATTTTAGTTCAGCTTTACCGACCTTTGTAATTACCCTCAGAGAGGGGGTAGAAGCCGCCCTCGTGGTCGGTATCGTACTTGCTTGCTTGAAAAAAGCTAAACAGAGCCACTTGAACATCTGGGTGTATGCAGCCGTCGCTACGGGGATTGCGGCGAGTGGGATCGTTGGCGTGTTGCTAGCACAAACAGCTCAGGCACTATCTCAGTCTCAAAATCCTTATGCAGCCACACTAGAACTATTTCTCGAAGCGATTTTTGGGTTGGTGGCGATTGTCATGCTCAGTTGGATGTTAATCTGGATGACAAAGCAAGCCAGATTCATGAAGGCGCAAGTAGAAGGCGCAATCGAGCAAGCGATGGCGACAAATGCTGGTTGGGGCGTATTTACCCTAGTATTTGTGGCAATCTTGAGAGAAGGATTTGAAACTGTTTTATTTATCGTTGCCAAGTTTCAGCAAGGGTTGATTCCTTCATTGGGTTCGGCGGCTGGATTGACTGTCGCCACCGGAATTGGTGCGTTGTTGTTTAAGTGGGGGATAAAAATTAATATCCGCCGCTTTTTCCAGATTATGGGCGTATTGTTATTGCTGATTGTATCGGGTTTGGTGGTATCGTCATTGGGACATTTTGATACTGCGATCGCTACCATCGCTCAAAGCGATCGACAATCAGCCGGAATGTGTTTTTTCTATGAGAAATTTACCAAGGTGCATTCTTGCAATCTGGGTGGGTTAGTCTGGAATACAAGTAAGGTATTGCCCGAAGACCAATTTCCTGGTTTACTTTTAAGTGCATTATTTGGCTATACAGATAAGCTATACTTAGTTCCAGCTTTAGCTTATATTGGATTTGTACTGTCGATCGGTGGGATGTACTTCCGCAGTCTCAATCCTGGGAAACCTAAGCAAGAAAATATTCCGGTACCTGTAAAAACTAACTAAAGATCGATTTACCACATTTTCGATTGACATTCAGGGAGGGTGAGTTTTTAACTAAATCTTTTGTACAAACAGTCTCGCGAGAAGATAAGTACCGAAACAAAATATATTGCACAAATAAATCGTTGACGTTACTGGGACGGAGCTTTAGTCAGCCAATAACATATCACCGATAATTCTTGCCGTTGCAGGGGCAAGTAAAATGCCATTCCGATAATGTCCGGTTGCTACTAATACTCGCTGATTATTGCCGACTCGATCGATTACAGGTGCTGGGCGATGATTGGGGCGGGGACGCAAGCCTTGCCAGGTGCGGACGATTTCTCCCTTGGCTAAATCAGGACAAAGATCGATCGCAATTTGTTTGACTCGTTCTAAACATTCTGCCTGAGCTGTCATGACACCATCGACGGGAAATTCTACTGTCGCCCCCACCCAATAATCATTTTTTCCACAGGGGACGATATTGACATCATCAGAAATAATCACTGGCTGAAAGTCTGGATTGCCCAATAGTTGAGGCAAGCGGATCTGGATGGCTTGTCCTAAGACGGGTTGAATTTCAATTGGGGCGTGTGTTGAGAGTAAACTAGTCGAACCCAAACCAGCGGCGACGATAACCCAGTCACTAGTTACAGTTGGTAGATCGGGTGTGGAAATATCACAGCTATGCTGGTTATCTGCCGTAATAGACTCGATCGAGCGATCGAAATGAAAATTCACTCCATTTAGCTTTGCCGCAGCGACTAGAGCATTTGTCAGCGCAACTGGATCTACCTGTAAATCTTGGGGTGAATATGCAGCGGTACCTCTAAATTGACTATTAATTTGCGGAAGCTGAGTGATTACTTTGCGTGCATTCCATAATTCTAATTGCCACTCTTGTTCGGTGCGGGTGGTAACTAATTGCGCCCATTTACCCAGATCGTCTTCAGATGATAATAGTTTGAGAATTCCTTGGGAGTTGTGAGGAATCTTTGATTTTGTGATTTTTTCTAGTTCGGGAATCAAGCTTTGATAACGGGTAATACTCTCTTTGCGAAGGTTCCAAGCACGCCCTTTTACCTTTTGACTGATAATCCCCATTAAAACACCCAGAGCCGCACCCGTTGCTGCTTGGGCAGGTTGTTGTCGATCGTAAACATCGATCGTATACTTATCTAAATGACTGAGTTCGTAAGCTATTGTCGCGCCAATAATGCCGCAGCCGATAATACTAATGCTGGTAGACATTTTATTTAGTTGAAAGTTGATTAATTTATCCATACTCACAAATTAGGGTAGGGGCAATTCATGCAGCGGCTCGCGCTCGTCGGGTTCCCCGACGGTTTAGCGAGACAAGACATTGCCCCTACCCTGACTTTCCTTGATGCTCAATCTAACTACGCTTTAGGAATCAGATTTGAGAAACTGGCAAGATCTTTGAGTGCTTCGCCGTAGTTGCGGATCGCGAGCTGGTAGTCATTATTGTCAGCAGCGGCATCAATTTTGTTGAGATGGACAAAGATTTCTTTGCTAACTGCTAAAGCTTGCTCTTTGGTACCTGGTAACAGCTCTCTGGATAAACCAGACATTCGCGTTCTGATATCTCCCAAAGGACCGTGGATGAATGATTTGACATTATTCCAATCGCGTGCTTGAATCATCGTCGCGAGTTCGGGTAATCGATCGGTCATTGCGCTAACATTTTTACTTGTAGCTTGAATTTGCACCAGTTGTGCGGCACTATAAGTTGGAGCCTTTGCTTCTGTGCCATCGCCGCAGCTAACGACAAAGACGGAAATAAAGACCAGCAGGATAGATATCAGTGGACGAAATAGGGACATAATTATTTGTAGATAGGTAAGAGCTTGCTTAGATCGATCTATTATGCCCCCAGCATACTAGAATTGACAGGTCATCCGCAATCCATCTATTTTGAACCGCGTCAAACTCCAGCGGAAACTTAGCATAACTTATAACTAGTCGCCGATCGCAAACTGCATGTTTAGAGTATTTACGAAAGATTACGATCGCACATTCGATCGATGGACGGATGCTTTAGCGGCGGGCAATTCGCTCAAGTCTAAGTGTAAGAGTTTATTCCAAGATATTCGCATTTTTGATGATGAAGAATTAATCTGGATTTACAGTCGATCGCATACATATCCTCAGTATATTGGCGCAGGTGTATATGACAGACTTGCGCGATTATTCTTACTCGAAAATGCACCGATGGTAGAGGTGGAAGTTGAAGATTCCGAACAATCCTAATCCGTTTCCTGGTTGGCAAGGAAGTTTGCAATTAGCATATAGCCACAACCGCGCCAAAACTCAAGCAATTAAGATTCAAGCCACTGCGCCGTTGAAGGTGCAAAGATCGTTTTATCCTGAAGGTGAGTCAATTTGTCATAACACGATCCTGCATACAGCGGGTGGTGTCGTTGGTGGTGACAGGTTGCAAATCGATATCGATCTCCAGCCTAACTCGCGGGCGGTGATTACAACTGCCGCGGCTGGTAAAATCTATGGGAGTAATGGTACACCCGCAGTTCAATATATCGTCCAGAATATCAGCGAAAATGCTTGTCTAGAGTGGCTACCCCAAGAAACCATCGTCTTTAACCGAGCAATCTTTTACCAACACTTACGAGTCAATTTAGCCGCTACAGCAAGTTGGTTGGGTTGGGAAATCAATCGGTTCGGGAGAACGGCGCGGGGCGAGCGATTTACCCAAGGTGAATGGAAATCGGCAACCGAAGTATACCGCGAGGGGAAACCAGTCTGGATCGATCGACAGATCCTCTACGGTGATGAAATGGTTGATAGTCCTCATAGTTTAGCAGGACACTCGATCGTGGGAAGTTTAGCCTGGATTGGCGCGGAAGTTAGTAAAGATCTGGTTGTCCAGGCTCGATCGATCTTCGACGGCGAACCTAGTAAAATAGGTGTAACCCGTTTGACAGAAGGTTTATTATGTCGTTATCGTGGTGACTCTACCACCGAAGTACGTCACTGGTTTAACGCAGTTTGGCACCTACTCCGCCATTCATTTCTCAACAGTCCACCCATCCATCTCCGCGTGTGGCAATAATAGTTCCGATCTGAACTATTCTCGATCGACAGTGATTGTTACGTACAAAAATATATAGAATCAATTTGGGATCTTTGTGTTACAGATATATTTATCTGTCGGTACGGGTCTGTAGGGGCGGGTTTATGCAAGCAAATATCGATTTTAACGTTCGAGGTCGAACAAAACCCGCCCTCCCCAACAGGGTTTCTAGATCGCTAAAAAGATCCCAGCCATCTTAACGTTAAATGCGCTTGCCCAAAGAGGTGAAAATCAATTAACTAGAGAGCAAAATGAACGTCTGTCTGAGTTAAATCGACAATCATCAGCAGAATTGGCACGATTGAATCAAGCTTTTCAACATGATGAAAATCTGTTGACACGATCGCAAAATGAACGATTAGCAGAATTGACTCGCGAATTTCAAGCTAATGAGGGTAAACTCAGTCGCGAACATTTGGAACAACTAGAAATCTGGAGAGCGAGTCTCCAACGCGAGCTATCAGATCGACAACGAAATCTCCAACTCGAACTCAAAGAAATCGAAACTAAACTTACGAGGGAACTCCGCTATTTCGATCGAGAATCCGCTCGAATCAAAATGCGGGAAGAAAAAATGCTGGGTCAGTCGCCGATTTGGGAAGCGGCGAAATCGATTCTCAATAACAACAGCAATAATTCCGTCCCCCATCTCCATGTCTTTTTCTCACCGCCAAATCTCAAATATGATACGATCGTCTCCCCAGATCGCAATAGTATTAAAGCTCCAGAAATGGAGCAACATTTGAATGGTGGATTGCATGATTTTTTTGGAGAATGCAGCAAGGAAAATCGCCAAATTCATTAAAAGCTAAACTAAGTATCGGCGATCAAGATTACGTCGAAAAGTTGAATCGCTCTCTGGTACAATTGGGAATTGACGAGTTAATTGATCTAGCTGACTGTTGCTATCAACGAGCGATCGAGTATTACCAAGATGGAGCCACTCGATCGAGTATGATCGACTTTAGCCACAGTATCGCCCTCGCAGATAATCTCGCCGCCTATTACTATCGCGGGATGGCTCACACTCAGCTTCAAGAATATGCTATCGCGATCGCCGACCTGACTCAGGTTATTAATCGTGCTGCACCGGATGAGATCGTCGATGGATTCTCGCTATTAGGTCATGCCTACGACCAACGCGGATTGGCTCATGCTAAACTGCGCGACTATCATACTGCCATTCCTGATTTCGATCGCGCTTTGCAATTGGGCGTGACATCCGCCGCAACTCACCGCGAAATCGCTGCTGGCGTACTAGCAGGGCTAGAAATCCAACGCGAAGAAGCCGAATTAGAACGCCAACACCTAGCCGAACTATTACGTCAGAAGGAAGAGCGACGGAAGGAAGCCGAGTTAGAACGTCAACGTTAGGAAGAGCAACAACTAGAGATGGTGTCGATTGAGGTGATTCCCGATAAAGAATATACCCACTAAGCCGGACGAATCAGAACATCCCATTTAGGGAGTAGTGGGTTTCGTTCTAATCTTTTTTCCACCTCTTTCATTGCTGACTTATTGAGTGAAATACCTTTTTGATAAATCG
>NZ_JANOJV010000054.1:0-98758 GCF_031418915.1 Chamaesiphon sp. VAR_48_metabat_135_sub
CCGCCCCTCAAACTCCCCTGTCTTGACTCGCTGTCTTGTCGTTTTTTTATTCGGGGGTTCCCCCCGAATAAAAACGCCGCTAAACCGTCGGGGAACAAAGGCGTGCGCGAGTCGCTGCGTATGGATGGTTTGTGAGCTAGCGTGGATTCACATTCGCTCCACTTTAGGGCTTAGTTTGTATTTGCTGGACTCTAAGCAAGTATTTGCGATCTACTGAGTCTGCGTGGGTGGGCAGTGAGCTTGTCAAAGTGCAGACTTTGCATCATTAGCGGTGGTTTCAACCACTGACTGTCTGGCTGATTGGCTTGGCAAACCTTCGGGTGATAGGGAAACTTTGACTAGATTGGGCAGGGCGGGGGTGGCTTTGGGCATGGTGAGGGTGAGGAGACCTGCGACCATTGCGGCGGTTACTTGTTCGCGGTGGATGGAGGTGGGTAGGGGGATGACTCGTTTGAATTGACCGTAGTGAAATTCGGATCGAAATAGTCCTTTTGCGCTGGTTTTGTGGTGTTCTTGATGTTCGCCGGAGAGGAAGACGGCATTTTCGCTCACTTGAATATCCAATTCACCTGGTTCGATGCCAGGTAATTGGGCTTTAAGGACTAGTGCGGTTTCGGTTTCTTGCAATTCGATTGCTGGCATCCAGGGTGTGCCGTTGCTGGAACACAGGGCTAGTTGTGGTTGTTCGCGGGTCAGATCCTCAAACAATCTATCGATCTGTTGGCGCAAGTTATTAAATTGTGCAATTAATGACATAAGTATTACAACCTCTATCGACGATCGGGTTTAAGATGATAGCTTCGATCGATCCGCCGCTAATAGATCTAGATTAGAAAAATAAGTTGAGGAACTTGTGAGTAAATCTTCTAGACTTGAGTTCTTAGCAATCTGTAACTTAATATCCTTTTAAAGCGTGAATATCTGTGTCACGATCGAGATGTAGGCTTACTTCAGTTGATCCATGCGAATTCTGGTAGTTGAAGACGATCCGATTATTGCTCAACTGATCGAAACTATTCTCCAACACCACAAATATGCGGTAGATTTTGCGGCTGATGGCCAGATGGGTCTGGAGTTGAGTGACGCTTATGAATACGATGCGATCTTGCTAGATGTAAGCTTGCCCAAGAAAGATGGGATCGCGGTTTGTCAACAGATTCGATCTGGTGGTAACACGGTGCCGATTTTACTGCTGACTGGACTAAATTCTCCGGCAGATCGAGCGCGTGGTCTGGATGCTGGGGCTGATGATTATCTCGGTAAACCTTTTGATCCTGACGAATTGCTGGCCAGACTTAGGGCAATTCTTCGCCGTAGTCATCAAGCATCGACACCGATTTTGCGATGGGGTAATCTAGCTCTAGATCCGGTCAGTGCCACGGTTACCTATGGCGATAAATTGGTGGCTGTCACGCCTAAGGAGTACGCTCTACTCGAATTATTGCTTCGCAATAGTAAGCGGGTATTTAGTTGCAATGTCATCCTCGATCATTTGTGGTCTTATGATGGAACTCCTAGTGAGGAAGCGATTCGCACGCATATTAAAGGGTTGCGGCATAAGCTCAAACTGGTTGGAGCTGCGCCCGATTTGATCGAAACTGTGTATGGGATTGGTTATCGGCTCAAGCCTGTAAATTCGCCAGAGGTCAATCTTCTCAATGATACTTGGGAGAAATTCAAGGGTCAGGTTCACGAGCAGGTGGCTGTATTGGAGCGACTAGCGGTGAGATTTTTAAACCAAGATCTTCAGTCTGATTGGCAGGAAATCGGGCGCAATATTGCTCATTCTCTCAGCGGTTCGTTAGGCATGTTTGGCTTTTCGCTGAGTTCGGAATTGGCGCGTCAGATTGAAAAGTTGCTCAGTGGGCGCAAAGATTTAACTGTGGAGCAGGGACAATGGTTATTTTCGATGGTTGCAGCTTTGCAAGAGGAGTTAGATCGTCCGGTTTCGTTGCCCGATCTTTATTGTTTTGAGCCAGATAATGCGACCGATATTTTATTAGTATCCTCAGATCTAGAGCTAGATCGATCGATCCAATCGATTTCGATCGATCGTCAGTGGCAGATTCAAATTGTACCAACGATCGCCGCTGCTAAGTCTCAGCTCCAGCAACATCCTACTCGTAGCATCCTCCTAGCACCAGGAATCGCCCAGAAGACGGAAGAAGTTGTCCGGTTACTAGTGGAGGTCGGTAAGCATATACCTGCTGTACCAGTGATTTTGCTGGCAGATACACCTGCCTTGCATCCAGAAATCGACCTGTTTGGGACTTGTATTAGTATCTGTCCGACTAGTCCCGCTGAGATCGTATTATCGATCGAGGAGGCTATCGCCCAAGTAGAATCAACTCAGACTCATATCTTCATCGTTGATGATGATTTGAAGATTCTGGCAATTTTACGCGCACTATTAGTCCCCTGGGGCTTCAGAATCACGACTTTAGCAGACCCTGAACAGTTCTGGACAATTTTGCCTAAAGCCAATCCCGATTTATTAATTTTAGATGTAGAAATGCCGACGATGAGCGGTTTAGATCTGTGTCAGTCTGTGCGGCATCGAGCGGAATGGTCGCAGTTACCGATTATTTTTCTCACGGCTCATTTGGAACCGAGTTTGATTCAACAAGTATTTGCAATTGGAGCTGATGATTTTGTCACGAAACCCGTAGTTGGGCCAGAAATTATTTCGCGGATTACTAATTTAATGGAACGTCAGCAGGTGCAACGATTGAAAGCTGCCGAGCGACAGAGAGTTGAAGACACTCAAACACAACTATCTAATCAAGCTCAAATCCAAGCTACACTGATGTCGATCGAACAGTTGCTCCAAGCAGATAGTAACATTCAGGCTCTAAGAAGTCAGGTTTTAGCGCGAGTCAATCAATTGCGCCAACTGCTCAATATAGGCTTATGTGATCGGGAGCCTCCTCTCTAACTCCTCGATTCTCCCAACTCCCACACTTCGCCTCCTCTCCGTGCAAGCCTCCAAACTCCCAACACTTCGACTACGCTCAGTGCAGGCTCCCAACTCTTAACTCCCAATCAACTTAATTTCACATCATCCCAAGAGATCGGATCTTCCGCAGGTTCTAGATGGGTGGTGACATCGGTACCTGGTAACGCTAGTGAGATCGCCTGTTCGATCGATTCGCACAGATCGTGACCCCGCTGTACTGTCCATGCACCTGGAACTAATACATGAAATGAGACAAAGCGATCTGTCCCCGCTACCCGCGTTCGCATCGCATGGAACTGGATGCCCTGGCTTTCGTATTCACTCATAATTAGCAAAATCTCTTGGTGTTCAGCTTCCGGAATCGCGGCATCGAGTAAACCAGCCCCAGTTTCTCGTAGCAGTTTGACTCCCGCCCAAACAATATTTGCCGCGACTAGGAGGGCGACAATCGGATCTAAGACATCCCAGCCCGTGATACTTACCAGTCCAATTCCTACGACTACACCTATAGATGTCCAGACATCGGTGAGCAAATGATGAGCATCTGCCCTGATGGCGATCGATCGCAGTCTACGGCTAGCTTGGAGCAAAATCCAAGCAACTCCACCATTAATCGCGGTTGCTACTAATGCTAATCCTAAACCCAATCCCGCCTGCTCGATCGGTTGAGGATGGAAAAGACGTTGCCCTGCGGCAACAGCAATACTCCCAGCCGCAACCAAAATCAAGACTCCTTCCAATGCACTAGAGAAATACTCAGCTTTGGAATGACCGAAAGTATGTTCGATATCCGGTGGTTTGGAGGCGTATGATAATGCCCAAAAAGCCGCAAGTGCCGCTACTAAGTTGACGATCGATTCAAAGGCATCAGATAATAAACCAACAGATCCAGTCAGAAAATAAGCTCCGAATTTAAGTGCGATCGTCATTACAGCGGCAATGATCGATAAAGCCGCATAGGATCGAGCTGAGGGGAGAGGTTTGGCAGATAAATTCATCCTTTTATTTTAGACTGATAGTTTTAAGTTAACAAAAGCTAACAGATGCAACCTTCTTGCGAAGATCGGGACTATCCACCAATGCCTTCAGAAAAATTCCTCTGGCTCCATTTAGATCTCGATCTACCGTCACACCATTTGATGTGATAGTTTTTCGAGATCCGATATTAATTATTTCACCTGTCCAACTTGCAGTTTTGCTAGTATACTCTTCCGTTACCACTTTAACCTCACAACTATTTTCCACAGCTTTGTTCATCAATCTTTGACGGAATTGATAATGAGAACAAGTCATCATTGCTCTAGCTGTTTTAGTTCTAATCTTTCTAGTCGCCTTCTTGCTAACCATTTGACTAGTTTCAAAAGCGGGGATTAGAATAGTTGAGAAGTTTTTAGTTAAAAAGTTAGCAGCTTGAAAGTGTAGCTCTGAGACAAGATTCTTTATTTTAATCCGAACCTTTGCGGCTGGTTTCCATAACTTTCTCGACATCAGGTTATCTAAATGTTGGCATAATCGGTAAATTCTACCAATACATTTAGAACCAATCTCACCACAAGAGGATGGAGAATAGTAAGTTTGGAATGTTCTAACTCCTGGGTCTAAAGCCACCATCTCAACTGGGCGGGTCACCCGACCAGTGCCTTGATTATCGGCTGAATGGAGGATTGTTCTATAGGGGACATTCAAGTGATATTGACCGTTAACTAGAGTTAGAGAGGCATCGCATATATTTTCTGGTAATTGTTCGGATAGTTTAAGAAAACCTAGTTTAGTTTTATACAAGCCGTTTTGGTAGCTTGATACTGAAAATTTAATTATCTGATTATCTTTGCGAGAGCGAAACTTCATCGAGAAGGGTTTACCAGATCTCTTAGCTTTTGCTTTTTGAGATTTGACTGCATCATGAGCATCTTTAATAGCAGCTTGCCGGATTAACGAAGGACAGAAACTAGACCACTCAGGCAAAGAGTAATAGATCTCTTTCTTATTCTTCATAAAGTTAGCAACAGTTCCGTCCGTATTTAAGAAGTCAATTGATTTGTTGTAAGCTACTCTGGAGATCCCGAACCACTGCGCTAAGATGCCCCTCTGCGCTGTCGTCGGGAACACTCGAATCTTTTTGCACCTTGTTATTTGTATACCTTCTTTGACCGTAAAGTCGGCAACTAAAGATGTGGATGATAGCAAGGAGATCTTCGGTGAGTTCTCTTTTTGGGTCTGATATCGACTGATTGAGAACCACGAGTTGACTACCGCCGGATTGTAAGACCCACTCGATAAGTTCGACTCCAAATCTTGCAAGGCGGTCTTTGTGGGCAACCACAATTGTGAGCTTATCGCCAGACATTGCGCGTCCCAGTAGGGCTTTAAGCCCTTTGCGTTTGTAGTTGAGTCCGCTGGCAATATCAGTAATAATCTCTGCTTGGGGGTAAAGTCCCCGCATATAAGCGATCTGACTATCAAGATCTGCACGCTGTTTACTTGAAGAAACTCGACAATAGCAAACAGTAATAGGAAGTTTTGACTTCCCTGTGTAGCTAGCGATGTTATAAAGGCGTTGACCGCCTGGTGTTTTGATAGCTTCAATCGTGCCATTGTCCGCAAATCTTCTAAGTGTGTTGGGGTGCAGACCTAATAGTTCGACCGCTTTGTTCAATTTGACAAACGACATATTAGATATTTGTTGTCTACACTTACCATTATCGTAGATTTAGTTAGTTTTTGAAATCTTTAGTTAACTATCTGATGATTAATACTAGCTGTTGATATCTTTACCGCTTGAGCTTTTTTTGAATACTTTTGAACACTCTTAATATTTTTAGCTGTAGAATCCGCTGATAATTGAGTGCTGCAATATCGGAACTAACTGGACTAACGCGATCGAAAAAATGATTGAGTTCAGTTAAGATTACCTGGAGACGAGAAATAATATTCGCTGTTCTATACTCGGCGACAATCGATTCAATGTCATTAACTGGTGGATCAGCTTTAATTATATCTAAAATGCGCTCGACATCGTAAGCGGTACTAAATCCAGCAATTTTATGACAGTTAAATCCCGGATCTAAATAATCTGATAATCCATGATTGACACTGGAAAATACCTGACAGCCACAGGACATCGCTTCTAATGGTTGTAGTCCAAATCCCTCTGTTACGCCCTGAGCTGCCCAATACTCGGCGGAGTCGTATAAATAAACATGCGATCGATTGAATAAATCCGCTAAACTATCGACAAACCCATCGATAATTTCGACGTGACAATGAGGCTGTAAAGCGGGAATTAATTGCTTTAATAAATAGTCAGAAGATTTGCGCGCATGAACTAATACATCGATCGTTCTTGACTGTTGACGATCGACGAATTCATCCGAAATTTGATTGGGCAAATAATATAATAGCGAGTGCGGCGATCTCTGTCCCCAATAGCCAAGTGTATTGCGACTGACACAGACAATCGGGATCTGTGCGGGGAGTCGAAAGCCATACTCGGCACTATGAGCATGGTAAATTGTCGGATAACCGCGTAGACGACTGACTAGTTTGGGGACATCAAACCCCCAACTCACGACAAAAATTGTGTCTGGCTGCGGGGAGGTTTGCAAAATGTCATCTAAGAATAGCTTGTCTGGCTCGCGTTGGCGATAGGTAACAATTTCGGCAGGACAGATTTGTTTGACTAGCTCGATCGTTTTCAGTTCAGCCCATAAGCCTCCGCAGTTGAATTTTTTGGTAGTTCCTGGCAGGAGAAATAAGAGTTTTCGCATAAAATTGAGAGCCTAGTGGAGATTGTACCAACGCTTTGAGAATAAACTACTATAGCTAGTTTTGCGCCGTCACAGGAAATTCAAGCCGATGTGCCAGGATTAGCACCGGAAAAAGTAGAATCTTTAGTTATTCACCCGATCGAGAGTACGATTAATAGTATGCCTAATTCAGGATACCAGAAGAATAAAAAATAGACCAAATATTGTTTTTTACAAACCCATTAAGTTGACTAGTTTATAAACAATTCTTGCTCCAACATTTCCATCCCATTCAGCATTTCCCACCTCACAAACATCAAACCCAATTATTTCTCTACCGCTGCGAATAACTTCGCGACATAAGCAAAAAGCTTGCTCTAATTCTAAACCCCCAGGAACCGGAGTACCTGTATGAGGACAAAGTTTGGGATCTAGTCCATCGACATCAAAACTAATATAAACTTGCTGGGGTAAAGTGGCGATCGCATCTTGACAAATACTTGCCCAAGTTGTGCCTGAATATAGTTGTTGCTTGACTAACGAATCATAGTAGCCAACTACTCTACCTTGAGATCGATCGATCGTATCTATTTCTACTTGAGATACATCACGGATTCCCACCTGTACTAGTTTAGAAATCTGGGGGATTTTCAGGGCATTAAACATAATCGATGCATGGGAAAACTCGAAGCCTTCATAAGCATCCCGCAAGTCTGCATGAGCGTCGATATGGAGAATTCCAAAATCGGGATAATGATTAGCTAAAGCTTGCATATAGCCTAATGGCACACTATGATCGCCGCCAATTACACCGACTTTCTTACCGTCCGCAATCGCAGTCTGAGTCCGATCGAATAACCAGCGATTTAGATCTGCACCAGCTTGATTTATCTCGGCTAATATCGTCGTCAAATCCGGTTCTACAGTTAGAGATTCGCCCCGTTCTAATCGATCGATAATTAGAGCAGCTTGTTGCCGATAATAGTCATTCTTTGTCAATAAATCTAGATCGATCGGGGGCATATATATCCCCGCTTGCCAACCTTGGGGATTGTCAAAATCGTATAAATCTAATTGGGTTGAAGCATCGAGAATCTGTTGCGGTGCGGCGGCTGTGCCTGGATTATAAGAAACAGTCACTTCCCAGGGCACACCAAAGATAATTGTCTGTGCTGACGCATAATCAAATGGTAAACCGCACAAGTTACCATTGACCCGTCCCACATCACTAGGATCGTAATTATCCAAATTATTCATCGATCCACTATCCACAATCAATTATCAACTAACCTGAGACATTATCCGCAGTTGGCGGAGCGATCGAATACAAGCAGGGCAATCACAGCCAAACATGGCAGCCGCAGCATCACTTTCTTCATCATTAAAATTGATGAAAGCATCAGGATCTTTAGCTTCAGCCTGTGCTCTAGCAATCAGCACCGATCGCGGCGTACTACCTTTACCTATTTGTGAAGATTTAACACAAATAAGTCGAGCATGAGTATCGACACAAAATTCACCTGGCTTTAACTGGCTTTTGCCCGCAGCCAGTGCTGGTTCGGTCGCTGTCACGAAGGGTAAAATTGTCGTCAGAACGGTAGGTGCCGCCAGAAATAATAGTAAAAATCTTTTCATAATTTAATTAATCTTAAAGTTTTGATGCTACTTAATCCTGCACACTAACCGATCGATGCGAGTTTCGTCAACCGCGATCTTTCCGAACAAATATGTCTATTTAGTAAAGTTTCAGCCAAGATCCGCAAATTTTGGTATACAGATTCTATAATTGACCGCATTTACTTTACTTAATGTTCCCACTCACCCACATTTTGCACCAGCGGCTCGCGCACGCTGGCGCAAAAAGATGAGGTACTCTCGCTTTGTTTCTAGCAGCCCGCCCTCAGAACCCAAAAATTGCTTTCGTAAGGTGCATTACGCTGCCGATAACACACCTTACAGGCTATCCACTCATTACTCTAGATATTTAATTTGACACTAGGAAGGGACTAACTTAAATTTTTGCCACTGACTTGGTGGTGGTGTCAAAAACTCATAAGCACCTGCAGCATTAGCAGTTGCCGTCAGCACGATATCAAATGATAATGAGACTCGGAGATCCTCCGTCTCATTCATCGTTACCGCATGACGTTGCTTGGCTGGAAATAATAATAATCGCCCTTCCACAGGCACATAAGCCGCTTGAAGCTGATTGAGATAGTTATCTTCATCGACAATATCCGTATTCTCACTACCCAAACCTGGACTCACCTCATTTACTCGCGCATCGTTAAAAAACACCAATCGTCCAGGATCGTAAGTGTTTTCTGGTGGTACCTGAATATAATAAACAGCACTAATGTGGGCAGTATTATGACAATGAGCACCAATTTCTTGTTCTGTCCGCGAGACGATCGGCCATGCTCGCTGAATATATAGATCGACCTTAGTTAAATCTACACCCAGCTCTAGTAAATAGATCGCTGTATGCCGCTCTACTTGCTCCACAATCCACGCAAAATCGGGATTGGTATGAATTTGCTCTACACCATGTAAATCCCCCGTCCAAGCCATCTCAGGATAGTTACGGCGTTCTGCTCCATCTCGCTCTAGTTGCAGCACCGCAGTTACTAACGCCTGCTGATATTTT
Organism: Chamaesiphon sp. VAR_48_metabat_135_sub; assembly: GCF_031418915.1. Classification (NCBI taxonomy): domain Bacteria; kingdom Bacillati; phylum Cyanobacteriota; class Cyanophyceae; order Gomontiellales; family Chamaesiphonaceae; genus Chamaesiphon; species Chamaesiphon sp. VAR_48_metabat_135_sub. The sequence continues at coordinate 9,350 of NZ_JANOJV010000054.1, forward strand.
GGGGCATCTGGCAGATCGTCATAGTAAATTGCGAGTGGAAATAAAGTCTCGATCGGCATAAAAGTATGAGGAAGATTCGCTCAATAGATAGTCAGAAACTCTGTGGCGAAGTTTCTTTGAATAAATAGGTTACATCAAAATGCTGGAACTTACAGCGTAAAAAGTGCATCCATAGAATGAATTTAGATTTCATTATTTAGAGAGACAATCTATGCGACTCGTTCCATTCGCAGTATCTTACACCATTACAGCTATGACAATAGCGATGGTTTCTATTCCTGTTATCGCTCAAGATCGACAATGGCTCGGCTTTGGCGAAGTTGTCAATGGCGAACAACTTCGATTAGATCTGGCTAGTGTCCAATCGGGAACGATGCCAGTTAATGACAAAATTAATATGGAAGGGCGAGATGGCAGTGAGACGGATAAAATTCCCATGCGGAAGATAGTTTTGTTTACCTACAATATCGGCGGACGGGAAAGACATGGCTATACGACATCTTGCAATGGCAAAAATCTTGCTGCGAATCCAAGTTGGCGGACGGCTACGAACTATATAGACTATTGGCCACAGTACTTTTCGGTTAAAGCCGATAGTCCAGTTAGTAAAAAGATGTTGAAACAAGTTTGTGTTGTGAATGCATCTAAATAGCGATCTCAGCAGGTATTACTTATCTCGATCGATTTAGCTGGAATGCGAAATATTATCGATCGGGTGCGAAGATTTAGATGTCGAACGAACCGGCCCAACCCCACCAGCAACAATCGATTATTCTTGAGACGGGGTTGGAAAATTTGGAATTGCTGGGGGATTTTGGTGGATTTCTACAGATTTACCATTTGCATCAATGCGGTGGGATATCGATCGCCTGATGCGGCTCCTTTTGGCATAATGGCATCGATAAGATCGAGTTCATCAGCAGTTAATTCAATCTCTAATGCACCCAAATTTTCCAGCAAGTAGGAAACGCGCTTAGTACCAGGAATCGGTACGATATCCTCGCCTTGTTTTAATAACCACGCGATCGCTAGTTGAGCGGGTGTACAATTCTTTTGATGAGCTAATTCTCGGACTCGATCGACTAAATCTAAATTACGCTCAAAGTTCTCGCCTTGAAATCTGGGAGACATCCGCCGCCAGTCATTTGGTTCTAGATCGTCGAAAGTTTTAATTTCTCCAGTCAGAAAACCTCGCCCCAGAGGACTCCAGGGGACAAATCCAATTTTCAATTCGCGACAAGTGGCTAGAATTTCAGCCTCGACATCGCGGCTCCAGAGTGAATACTCGCTTTGCAATGCCGAAATGGGGTAAACCGCATGAGCGCGCCGGATCGTCGCTCCAGATGCCTCTGATAGACCTAAGCATCGCACTTTACCTTCTTGGACTAGCTCCGCCATCGTGCCAATTGTCTCTTCGATCGGGGTAGTCGGATCGACTCGATGTTGATAGTAGAGATCGATCGTGTCTATGCCCAATCGTTTTAAACTAGCTTCACAAGCCGATCTCACGTACTCTGGACGACCGTTGACGGGGATTGTGTACCCCCCTTTACTGATGTCACTCAAGCCGAACTTAGTGGCGATAATTACCTGCTCGCGACGATCTTTAATGGCTTTACCGATTAATATTTCATTATGCCCAGATCCATAGGCATCAGCGGTATCTAAAAATGTTACCCCAAGATCGATCGCCTTGTGGATGGTCGCGATCGCTTCTGCTTCGTCTGCCGCGCCATAAACACCTGACATACCCATGCAGCCCAACCCCAGGGCTGAAACTACCAATTCTCCGCCGAGTGTCCGAGCTTGCATCTTCCGATTTCCTGTAAGTCCTTTATTCAATATAGCGGTAGTGCCCAAAATATAGGGCAATAAAGATCGGATGGCTATTCTATATTTGTTTCGTGATAGACACTCATGCCAATTTCCCAGGCTTGGTTCAGGAGTGTTCCATATTCAGCTAATTGGGGTTGTTGGGCTAAGTTTTGAAGATTGATGAGATTATGTGCGATCGAGATTGTTAAGGCAGATGAATTAGGATATTGACGGAAATATAGATCGATTTTTAATGCTGCGATCAAATTTTGCCGAGTTTGACTGAGAATCTCCATTATGCTAGGAGTCTGAGCTGGTTCGCATGAGTGGTTTGTTAAGTGAGCTAACTTTTCTAGGGTCGCAATTGACTGGACGATTTGATTGTACTGCTCGATTTGTTCGACTAGTTGTAGCAATCTTTTCAATCGTTTGCCTCGCTGAAATATCCACCAATTAATTCCCGCTAAAATAGCTAGTGTGGTGGTGCCATCAACCCAGGCTAATTGGGTTAATCGTTGAAGTTGAGATTGGGGTGGTCGATAGATATTTAATCCTCGATCGATCGGTAACATCATTGCAGCAAAGATGATGCCCGTCCCAATAATTTGGATCGAGATCGTCTGGATTAATTTATGTGGTTTGCGCCAGACATCGGTCCTCCAGGTAAATCCTACCATGAGCTGTCCGATCTCCTGTTGGCCGATCGATTCCACTGTCGATCTTGGAATAATTAATTCATTAAATTTTTCATTCACCATACATTCGATCCGATCTCCTTTGCTCTATCAAACCCAATTCAGTGCTTAATTAAACTATCAACTTTTCGATGCCGCTCAGTTCAATCAATTCATCACTTTCAACTAACTCAAAAGCCGATCCTATGGATAGATTCCCAGATTGCAGTAAAGAAACTACCTTCCCTGGGACGAAATAATTCAAAGCTGCTACCAGTGCCAAAAAATGGTCTGAGCGTCCAACCTAATTGAGTCCCGACAAATCCATACAGAGCCAACCAAAACTTGAGAATATTTTTTCTAATCTTGACATTCCCAGCTTGTTCTTCTGCTTCAGTTGGTTTCATCGTGCGGTAGAGAAATGATACACCCAATGTTCCCGTCAGCGCAAAAATTCCGACATTTAATAGCAGGAAGAAAAATTTATCATTAACAGTTAATAAGAAAAACAATGAAATTGGTGCAAAGCCACATAATAAGACTGCAATTACAGTAATCGCTGACAAGAGATAAGCCCAATGTTGTCGAATAGTACTACGAGAACCAAAGAAAGCATTGAAAATATAGAGCGTCGGAAAACAAACCATCAACGTAATAAGATATAACGCCGGAAGTTTGACTGCTGAAGAAATAATTTGGATCGGCGTATGACTATTCGTTGCACCGATAATTGCTCCATAAACTGCAAAGCAACTAAAACTGGTGAAGAGCAGTGAGACAATTTTGCTATTGAGTTTCTCACTATTGTGAATTTCGTCGATGAAGCTAAATCGATCTCTGAGCAGGTAAATCAGCGTATTCGTACTTTCCATAACCGTTGGTGCTTGTGACGTGATAATTGATACAGTTCTATTCCGAATGATTCCGGCAACCTTAGTCTAATTCACTCTAGCTATACCTTTGGACGGAAAAAATCGGCACTTAAAGTCGGGAAAAGTTGGATCTTAGGTTAAAACAGATCCCCGACTTCTCGAAGAAGTCGGGGATCTTGTAATGCGATTGATACAATAAATTTATCCGACTGGGGGTGGTTGACGGTTTTCTGTCGCCGAGTCTGGGTTAACACGTTTCACCCTTAAATTATCGGTAACATTGACGGTTCCCCGTGCGAAATTATTAGTCAGTGCTGGTGGATTTTCTAATGTCACGGTGGGAATCAAATCGTTATTAGTCGCTGTCGGTTCTGGAGGAGTCGTTTCCCCATTAACCTGATGTCCGGTTTGATTCCAGAGGATCATTGATAATAATCCATCGACTAAACCATTGCCACCACCACTATTACCGCCAACCATCACATCGGGAATTAATCGAACGTGTCGATCGCCGATAATTTGCATTAGTTGCATGGCAGTATAGCTTTGTCCGCCCAGCGCGGCAACACCTGCTTGATAGGTTTCAGCTTTAGCTGTACCTGTGGCGCGAATCCCTTCGGCTTCGCCAATAGCGCGGAGTTTAATCGATTCGGCTTCCCCTGTCGCTTTCTGAATTTGCGCACTGGCTTGAAGTTCGGCGATTTTGACGCTTTGCTCGGATTTAACCATTTCTTGTTGAATATCAGCGAGTGCGGTTTCGCGAACGAGTTGTTGGCGTTGGGTTTGCGCCATTTTTTGGACTTCGTAGGTTTTTTCTTGCTCCTGGGCAATTTTGCGATCTGTTTGGGTTTGCATCAGGGATGCGGGGGGTTGGATGTCGCCGATGAGAGTATCGATCGCGTTGACATCATAATTGTGTAAAGCTTGGCGAATATATTCGGCGGCTTCGAGTTGGCGTTCCGATCGAGCCGTTAAGAAGTCGAGTACGGTACAATTTTGGGCAGAGTTGCGGAAATAGTTACCGATGGTGGGTTCGAGTACATGATCTACCAAGTTTTGCATCGAACCGACGCGGGAGATTACTTTCGGCGCGTTATTTGCGGCGACGTGGATGATTTGGGCAATTTCCAGGGCGAACGAAAATCCATCTCTCGATCGAACATTCAGCGATTCGAGTTTAGCATCATAACTATGACGTTCTGTCCGTGCCGACCAGTTTAAAACGATATTCGTCGTCGGGACTAGTTCCACCTTCATAATCTGAATATTCAGCGGATGTTTACCAGGATAAAGCGGTTCTATCCATACACCTTTATGTCCAGGTGCGACGAGATTTCCGTGGGTAAAACTCGCACCACTGATATCTACTTGAGCTTTCCCCACATAAGAAATTACCACGCCCACATACCCGATCGGAATTTCCGTCATTGGAATTTGTTGCACTTGCACAAACCAGGGATTGAGATTCCACGAGCCAGATAGCAGAATTTGCTCCTGTAAACCTCTACTACCCCCAGCATTCAGGAATTTCTGGACATTCTGAAAATTATTATGACCTTCGATTACCGCGCCAGCAATTTCTCCAGGCGTAATCGGAATCCCATCGAGAGTCGTCACAATCCCCACCTTATCCGCACTTACCTGATATACACGCAACTGAGCGGGAGACATCTCATGTTGCTCCGCATTTGATGCCATAATCACCTTGAATAGGGCAGTATTGATCCGATAGGTACCAGCAGTCAAAAATCCTAATTGCCGCCCCTTCTCGCCGCCCTGAGTGAGGAATTTCCGCGCATCTTGGAAGTTATCGCAGTTGACGATCGTCCCCAAAATCCGCTCAGAGGGAATGGAAGCTCCATCCGCTGCTACAATTAGAGCAATTTCACTCTGAGCAACGACGACTACCTGTTCCTTCTTCACTCCATATTGCCACGGCCAATAACCCCAATGCCAGCCAGGAGCAAGGGTATCAGCTTGTAATCCAGCCTCGCCATTGAGGGCAATTAGTCGATCGGGTGATAAGCCTTTCCCCGACATGGTAAATTTTTTAACGACAACCCCCACTTCGCGCTCGCCGATGATGACTAAACCGCCGAAGAATAGTGGAATAGCAACGATCGTCCCACCAATAACGAGGAGGATAATTAAACCACTGAGATCGGCTAAGACTACCTTGCTAATTACGGGCGCGTCTTGCCTAGTGACGACTGGTGATGACTGACGGCTAAGATTAGCTTCGGTCCTAGGATTTGCACTAACTCGATCGATCGAGCCTGCTAAAGCGATCATTGTGGCAATGGCTGCTGTTGATAGAATTAAAGACTGAGATTGCGCGAAAACTTTTCGTAAACTGTGCATATAGGTTGCCTCGATCGGGCAATTAATCTCTACACTATCACTTCAATCTCGATTTACTCGATTTCCTAAACTTGTCTTAAATGTTTGGGCTTGTCACGCTCGACATCTGCCAGAATTATAATGGACGCACCATCCAATCAGACGCTTTGACAGTCACCAAGTAGATCTTTTTGTGCGTTACACTCCGATATTTGTTCACATTGGTTTATTTTTCGCCTGTGGCACAACTTCAATTAATGCTCTCAGTGCCTGATTAACTGACTCTGGAGTAGTAAAAACTTTAGCCACATCCTTCTCTTTCCAGCAACACTATTGAAATCTTGTCGTTTCGATCGATCTATCTGGGTACTCTAACCTTGAGTAGTTATCGATCGAGATCTTATGGGACTTATTATCTTCATCATCGTGCTAGGGGCAATAATCGCCTATATTTGCGTTGATGGTTACAATCGACTCGTCACCCAACGCAACCGTTATAAAAATGCTTACGCTCAAATTAATGTGCAATTGCAACGGCGTTACGATTTGATTCCCAATCTGCTGGAAACTGCCAAAGGATACCTCTCCCACGAGCGGGAAACCCTAGAAGCTGTCATTTCAGCGCGGAATATTGCTATCGATGCTAGTGGTAGAGCTGCGCGAGATCCTGGTGCGCCTGCTGCGATGCAAAACCTAAGTCAGGCGGAAGGTGTCCTCACGGGTGCTTTAGGTAGATTATTCGCGGTAAGTGAGTCTTATCCAAATCTCAAAGCCGACAGTACGATGATGCAGCTCATGGAAGAACTCACTTCCACCGAAAATCGGGTTGGTTTTGCCCGTCAAGCTTTTAATGATGCTGTCACGCTCTACAACACGACTAGAGAAGCTTTCCCCAGTAATTTAGTCGCCAATCAATTTGGGTTTATCTCCGCCGAACTCCTCGCTGATGTTGCCGTAGAACATGAAGTTCGCATGGCTCCACGGGTGGCGTTTTAGGGAATAGGGGGAGAACCCACCCCAGCATCTCCGATAGACTATGGCGGAGATGGTGCTACCCCCAACCCCCCCTTATAAAGCAGGGTGGATTAATTGTCAGGGAATAAGATCTATAACCTTGTTACTTAGTCTTTACCCACCCACGACTAAAGTGCTGCTGGGCGGGTGACCCGCCCATTGGGCTACTAGTAAAAGTCCACTTAAGTGGACTTTTACTAGTAGCCCGTGATTGATCTACGGGGCGGTTGAGGACGAAGAACTAGGGTTTCAAATATTCTCCGCTGACAACTAATCCACCCTGCCAACCCCCCTTATAAAGGGGGCTTTTACCCCCTCCCCTTTCCAAGGGGAGGGCTGGGGTGGGGTAAAGATCTACGCAGTAACTCAAGATGGGCAGGGGGCGCGAGTTGGTAGATTGAGTAGATCGAGACAAAACCCTCCAATCTAGGTTTAAAAAAATTGAGGTGCAGAAGCGAATATGAATTTTTTCGAGCAACAGGATCGATCGAGACGCGCTACGCGGACATTGATAGGATTATTTACAGCAGCGGTAATGTTTACTTGTATCTGCATCTACTTTGCCGTGATGCTGACAATTAACACGACTTCCCTCAAATGGGCAATATTTGGAGACCGAATCCTCTGTCAACCGATCGTACCAGTTAGTTCGACCATTCATCCCCGCGCGATCGATACTCAAATCTCGATTCCATTCTTATCATCGGCAAATAGTCAGGATTATCAACTCAAAGGTGGTAGTCGCAGTAGCGGTGTTTCCCGCCTTGGCAATAGCCCGAATCATAACTATCGGGATCGGGATACGTCTCGCCCTTACCCCGACAGTCATAACTACAATTCCAATCGCACTACCTATTATCATTCAACCGATCGTCATAATTCGATCGCCAATTCTCACCCCAATTGTCGTCCTCTGGCAATTTGGTGGGATGTACGGGTGTTTTTCTGGACGCTCATCGGTACGGCTAGTCTGATGGGGCTACCGAGTTGGTGGAAAATTAATCAACTACGGGCTGGTGGTGCGGTAATTGCTGCCGAATTGGGCGGGCGCAGAGTATTTCCAGAAAATGCCACACCCGCAGAACAACAATTATTAAATATAGTCGAAGAAATGGCGATCGCGGCGACAATAGCCGTACCGCCAGTGTATTTATTAGCCGATGAAGAAGGGATTAACGCTTTTGCAGCGGGGTTTACGATTAATGATGCAGTAATTGGCGTGACGCAGGGGAGTTTAGAGCAACTTACCCGCGATGAATTGCAAGGGGTCATTGCCCACGAATTCAGTCATATTCTCAATGGCGATATGGCGATGAATATCCGGCTGATGGGGATGTTGCACGGCATTTTATGCTTGCATTTGACCGGAAGACTGCTCAGTTATGCGGGGTGGAGTCGCGATAATCCCTTCTTTGTTTTTGGAATGTTGCTCAGAACGATTGGGTTTTCGGGGTTCATATCGGGGCGATTGATTCAGAGTGCGATTTCTCGTCAGCGGGAATTTCTCGCTGATGCTTCGGCGGTGCAATTTACCCGCAATCCCGATGGAATTGGTAGTGCATTAGCAAAAATTGGCGGTTTTAGTTCGCAGATCGACTCGCCCTATGCCGAAACTACCAGTCATATGTTTTTTAGCCCAGCACTCAACTTCAGTTGGTTTGAGAGCTTATTTGCCACCCATCCACCCCTGGCACAACGCATTCAAATCGTGCGGGGAGCGGGCCAAAAATTGGGGACTAGAATAGTCGTTAATGGCCAAATTGTGCCAGAATTTAATCCCATCGCTAGTTTCTCCAGTCCAGAAACTACGAATTTTGTCACCACTGATTCAACCGATATAGAGGAAGAAGATCCGATGGACAGAACACATGCAGCTTCCCCTATTGGCGAGTATGGCGTGCTTGCCTATATCTACGCATTACTGCTAGATGCAGATCGAGCTACAGCACAATTAAACTATCTCGCTCAAGTAGAAGAACCCGCAGTCATCGACCAAATCGAGAAAATGCGATCGGCTGTAGAGATTTTACCACCACCACAACGATTAGCTAGTCTCGATCGACAGGCTGCCAAAATTCGCGGTACTGTGCATGTCCCCCGCTTGCTCCAATGCGCCTACGGGATGGTCGATACTCTCCCTCCCAATAATTGGCATACAGCGATTGTCTATTTGATTCTCTACCATCGACTCGCACCTACCGCAGGTACACCCCAGGAAATATACCACTCGATCGAGGATGTTTGGTCCGAAATTATTAATATTTTAGGCACCGTCGCCCGCTTGACTAGCGCACGACCTCAAGATATCAACTATAGTTTTGAAGCTGGATTAATGCGACTGCCGACCGGTCGTGCTAATCGTTCAGAACTGCCCCCAGAAATCAATTGGCGAGAATTTCAGACCGATTTGTCAAAAATAGCTGTCGCCACTGTCAAGGTCAAAAAAGTCCTCATTGCGGCATGTCTAGAAATCTGGGCGACCCAACGTCAAATTCCCGCAGATGGTGCCGATCTGATGTTAACGATCTCGATCTTACTCGATTGTCCGATTCCACCACTACTCGATCGAGCTTCTTCTCGCCAACGCACTATGTAAGTTGAAAGTTGACGATCGAGTCGCAAATACTACTGAGATCGATCAAAATGGATAGGACAGATAAATCCAATTTCTAGGAAAAATATCTATGACGATTTCCATGTACCAAGCTTCAGTACCCTCACTGATTCGATCGATCGATAATCTTGTCGCGATCTTAGAGAAAGGTGCTGCGGATGCTGAAGCCAGAAAAATCGACCCAGCCGTACTGCTTAATAGCCGACTGTACCCCGATATGCTGCCATTGGTAAAACAAGTTCAAATCGTCTCAGATGTTGCCAGAAGAGGCGCAGCAAGACTAGCCGGATTGGAAGCTCCCGCAATGGCAGATAATGAAACCACCTTTGCCGAATTAATCGATCGACTAAAAAAAACTAATGCTTATTTCGCAACATTAACTCCCGCTCAAATCGATGGTTCGGAAACAAAAGCGATCGCTTTACCAATGGGTAAAGAAACCATGAACTTTGAAGGATTACCATATTTGGTCTCCTTCATTTTACCTAATGTCTATTTCCACGTCACCACTGCTTACAATATTCTCCGACATTCTGGCGTAAAACTAGGTAAACTAGATTTCCTCGGCAAACCATAAAGTCAGAATCTCCTTGGTAGTGCGGACGGGTTTTGGCAGGAAAATTGCTGGCAATAGCAAAAACCACTATTACAAACCCGTCCAACGAGATCCGAGCGATTACAAGACAATCCGATTTTGATAATCGTATCGATCGCCTTGACTCAGAACGTGTACTGTCAAATTATGTAGGCTCAGTGGTGAAGTTTGACTGGCTGCTAGATAATTTGTGTGGGTTAATTTACCTGGATCGATAATGGTAATCGTGCCCTTACCAAGGACTTCAAAGGTGCGTTCGTCATTAAAAGCTGCACAGGTATCTTCATCGATACCGATCCCTAATTTATCAGGATTAGCCGCGATTGCACTCATCAATCTCGCCATCCGATTGCGGTTGTGGAAATGTTGATCCACCAGCAATTCTGGGAAAATGCCTAAGCCCTCCGTCAAATCGACGAGCGAGCGATTTGGAGACTCGCCACTTATCCCCCCTGAAATCATCTTCTCACCCACAATCGCAGCACCAGCACTGGTTCCAGCAAAGACGAGATCGCCCATTTGAATGCGTTCTTGAATAGTTGCCATAAATTTGCTTCCACCCAGCAAATCGCACAACCGCATCTGATCGCCGCCCGTGAAGAAAATGCCAGTACAGTCGGCTAAAGTATTCAACCAGCGGGATTCGTCACATTCGTTCTGCTGACGAATATCCAGGATCTGAACTTGTTTAGCACCCATCCCCTTGAATAGCTGATAATATCGATCTCCAACCACACTCGGTTCTTGCGATGCACAGGGCACGATCCCAATTGTCGCCGTCTTCCCACCCGCACTTTGAAAGAAGGCGGTTAAGATACCGCAGCCATTCACCTTATCTTCTGCTCCACCAATGACCATCACTGGATAATGGGTAGAATTTACCATCGATTGTTGAGCCAGAATAGGCTTTACGTCAAGCATACATATCACCGTGGAAAAGCAAGATCGAAGTTTACGTTAGTCTTGTGTAAACTTAAAGCCTAGTTCAGTTTAACAAATAGCAGGGATCTAAGTTCTCCTAGTTTGAATGTTTCGATCGCGTGTAGTCGGAGAGAACTCCATCATCAGACTTATCTCACATCTTGCATCAAAACAAAGTTACTAGTGTTTTAGTGAATAGTGGATAGTTTTAACTTAGCAGTAGGTTTTGAGGCTATTTCATCAATTCTTATGTACTGGTGCAAGATGTGAGTTATGCAGCATCACTCGTTGGCGTAGTCTCTGAGAATGAGAATCGAATCCAGCTATACTTTGCACGGGCATAATTTGCGCTGTTCGGGAGAGACTAGAGCCATCAACTGACACCGTATTGTCCAGTTAGTTTATTGAGTTGTTGTACCAATAGGCTCAAGAACAGTCCTACATCGGTGACGACTCCAATTGACTCGATCGAGCCGCGATCGCTTAATTTCGTCACCACGGCTGGATTGATATCAATACAGACCATTTTTACACCTGCGGGGGTCATATTCCCCACGCCGATCGAGTGGAGCATACTCGACAGCATCAAAATCAGATCGGCACCTTCAATTAGACGCGCATATTCTGTCTGGGCTTCGATTAGATCCATCTTGGTATCTGGCAAGGGGCCATCATCGCGAATCGATCCGGCGAGGGAGAAGGGAACATTGTGTTTGACACATTCGTACATGATACCGCTGCGCAATATACCCTGCTCGACGGCATTGGCAATACTTCCACACCGACGAATCGTATTAATCGCTTTGAGGTGATGGCGGTGTCCGCCGTGGACGGATACGCCGAGCTGCATATCTACGCCTAGAGAGGTGCCCATTAATGATTGCTCGATATCGTGGACGGCGATCGCATTTCCGCCCAATAAGGCGTGAACGTAACCCTCGCGAATCAGTTGATTTAAGTGCTTGCTACCCCCAGTATGGATCACAACTGGCCCCGCTACAACAGCAACTTTCCCCCCCCGATCGCGAATCCGGCGCAAATCCCAAGCAACCTGTTCGACAACCAGTTCTACCCGCCGTTCGCTGGATACTCCCGCGCCCATAAAGCTGAATTCTTCGGCGTTCTTTTTCAGGGTGGTAGTAGTGCGTTTAGTCCGAATTCCGGCACTTCCAACCACAACGGATTCACCTACCTGTAAGTCTCGCAGCAACTTACATCGAGCGACTACTCCTGTAGACGTATGCGTCACGGCAATTGCGCCATCCATCCGTTGTCCCTGCACCAAAATCCACTCACCCGCGATCGAGATTTCGGTCGGGTAGATGGTCGTTGCATAGAAATCATCCGCAGCGACCCCTAGCTGGGTCACAGGGGCTAGATTAGCGTCTGAGGTATCTGTTGCGGCATCGATTGCACCGAGATCGATTAATTGCCCCATAATATCCGCCATGACGATCGCGTCAGGAGCGGAAACTTTAACTTCCGCCACCGAGGTGTCTAATCGCTGTTCGCCCAGCTTAAAATTGGCAACTTGAAAGCTTCCGCCGCCTGCGACGATCGTATCTAGGACTCGATTCACCAAACCAGAATCTAATAAATGCCCTTCCAGTTGAATCGTGCGGCTTTGAATTGTAGACAATTGGGGCGATTCTTGGTGCGGTTCCGTGACTCGGAGCGTCAAACATTTAGCGGCCCCACCTGCTTTGAGGAATTCTGTCAGCGGAGTCTCCACCACTGTAAAACCGCGCTCCTCTAGGATCTGTTTCAAGCCATCGCTGACTTTATTCAGCACCACAATTCTGTCGATATTTACCGTATTGCAGGCAAAATTTATTGCATCCGCTTCCTCGATCGCAATCCGTTTTTCTGTCGGAACTCGCAACTCAATCAGTCGATTGGAATAAGTATCGAACGCTGCTGGATAATACAATAAATACCCATCTGTCAGTGGACAAAAACAAGTATCCAAGTGATAAAAACGTCGATCGACCAATCGTAACGACAGAACTTCTACATCCAACCACTTCGCTAGATAGGGATGAGAATCGAGTTCTGAGCGAAAGCCATAACCCGCCCACAACCATCGTCCGGCTCGATCCATCAAGGCATCGCCCGCGCCCTCAAACGGCAGATTTTTGGGCAAAAGATGTACCTTATAACCCTGACTTTCAAACCACGCTTGAAAATAAGGTTCCTCTCCCTGACGTTCGGGATGGAAAAAGCGACTGAGCACGACCGTATCGCCTAATATTAACCCCGCATTGGCCGTAAATACCATATCCGGCCAACCCTTTTGCGGCTCGACTAGATCGATCGTCGCATAGGTCTTTAATACTTGGTACAGTTTATCCCATTGGGCTTCAGCTCGATCCCGACTCGATCGATGAATATTTCCCTCCATCCACGGATTAATTACATAATCCACTTCGTAATGATGGGGCGCACACATGAGAATTCGCACTTTATCAGTCATATATTCGGGAAACTGGGGGATAACGAGGAGAGGCTACGCCAACGGAGCGGCGGTTTTAGTCGGAGGGAACCTCTGACTAAAAAAACCGACAAGAGAGGGCTGGGGGTAAGATCTACGCAATATTTCCAATGTTACAAACTTCTCACGCCATCTGGCAGGGGTAATTCACGAATTATCCTTACCAGATGGCTAAATCCTGCAACTTTTAATTTGGGGCTTATCAACATTTGCGTTGCCAACGACATAGGCAACGACATGGGGATTATCCACCTTTGTCGATGCATTGGCAATCTCCAAACCAATCGCATTACCATCACCGTCGTAATCTAAGACTAATCCTGGCGCGATTTGAGCTGTTTCCTCAACCGTCATTTCCATGAAAGTAATTTGTAAGATATCCTTCTCTGGGTCATAAATAACTTTCATTGCACACTGTATCCTTTGTGGCGATAATAAACTACTCCGTGAGTTTTCGTATCTCTATGTTAAGACTTCTACTCGCGAAGTATCTTCTTGTGGAGAATCAACTCATCTAAATATTTGGACCGAGAAATCCACTACCTTAATCCTAGTCATAGGTAAGACTGCTCTAATGTATCATGGGTGACAAAAGTTCGGGCAATTTCCGCCGGCTAGACAATCGAGTCAATCTGCTGCGATTAAGTCTGCTAATTTGAGGTGGTATTCGAGTTTTATCATCTGCTTACTCATTGAAATAACAGGGCAAATCTTGCGCATCTGCCCTGTTATTATAACAAAAGTCGTAAGTACTAAGGGTAGGGGTAATTCATGAATTACCCCTACCCTTAATATCAATATCGTTATAGTTTGGACGGTGCGTTACACTATCGCTAACACACCCTACAGCTATGTAGTCCGCTTAGTCGGACTTTGCACCATTAGCCACGATTTGGGAAAAGTGCGGTCTTGGGGTTTCCCCTGTCTTGTCTTGTCGTTTTCTTATTCGGGGGGAACCCTAGACATAAAAACGCCGCTGTCTCACCTTTTTGGACGGGTTCCCCGTCCAAAGGTGAAGCCCAAGTAGAGCACCTTTTCAAGACACAATCGTAGGCATTATCTAGCCTCTAGACTGTTGCAGGTTCGACTTTGTGGACTTTGTGCTTATTGGTACTGCTACTAGTCGTTTCGTTGACTTCGAGGGGGACAAACTCAATGTGATTGAGTAGGGTAGTAACGAAGGCGAATAGGAGGAAGGGTAAGGATAAAACTAAGATTAATCCTACTGTTGCTAGGGCGTAAATTTGGCGGGTGGTACTCCACAGAGATAAGGCAGACGCAAGGCTGAGAAAAATTACCATTAACCATATTACAATCTGCCCGTAGATATCACTAAAGGTCAGGGTGCAGTTCATGCGATATCTCTGCTTGTCCATAGGTTGTTACCAAAACTATTGCTATTAATTTCAGCATAGATCTTTCGTTTCACAATTCTCATTTTCTCAATCAATCGATATGAATTGTTATGGATGTTTACAGGAGCGTTGGGTTGGTTGAGGGATGCGGGGATCTACCCACCCCGCCCTTTGGGCACCCCTGTCTTGTCTTGCTGTCTTGTCGTTTTTTTATTCGGGGGTTCCCCCCGAATAAAAACGCCGCTAAACCGTCGGGGAACCAGGGCGTGCGCAAGCCGCTCCGAGGAGGGGATTTTATCCCCCATACCTGTTGATGTTTGTTACAATACGTTAAGCATCCTTGGAGCAGCGTATATGACTATTTCGATCGATCCCAAAACCTTCCTCTTATCCAAGCAACTACCGAATCTGAGTTATTCGTCTACTACCCATCGGTTTGATGAAACCTGGGAAGCTCCTTTAGCAACGCTGTTGGGCTTGGGTAGAGCTGCGGGTGCAGATTTTGTGGAGTTTTTCTTAGAACGATCGAATTATATTAGCTGTTTGGCTGAGGATGACCAAATTACTAGCATTGCGCCAAAGCTGTCTACAGGTGCGGGTGTACGAGTATTTAAAGGTAAAGCTGATTGCTATGTCAGCACAAATGACCTATCCTTTACAGGGCTGAAAGCTGCTTTAGAGAAGGCATTGGGAATCATGGCATTGCATTTACCTGCGCCGAATTCTTATGTACCGGAAATCAATCTGGAATTGTTGCGGGATTATGCGACGCGGAAGGGAAAGGATAGCTGGTTGAGTGAATGTAGCTCGATGCGGGAGATGGCTGACGTGCTGTTGGCGGCGAATGGGAAGCTAAAACAGACGGCGACGCATATTCAATCCCGTCGGGCGGCTTATTTCCGCGATTGGCAAGAAGTTTTGGTGGCATCTAGTGATGGGACATTTGCGCGGGATATTCGACTGACACAATCGGTAGGTTATAACTTATTATGCGCTGATGGGGCGAATCGATCGTCGATCGGTCAACGAGTTGGCGATACTAGTAATCCAGGATTTTTGACTAGCTGGGATTATGGGGCGACGGCTGAGGATGTGTCGGACTCGGCGGGTAAGATGCTTTATGCTGACTATGTGGAATCGGGGACTTATCCGATTATTATGGCTAATAAGTTTGGTGGGGTAATTTTCCACGAGGCTTGTGGACATTTACTCGAAACTACCCAAATCGAGAAGAATACCACTCCGTTTGCGGAGATGAAGGGGCAAAAAATCGCCCATGAAAGTTTGACAGCTTGGGATGAAGGTTTGTCTGGTAATGCTTTCGGGACGATTGATATGGACGATGAGGGAATGCCCGCCCAGCGTACATTATTGATCGAAAATGGTATCCTCAAGAATTTTATCGCCGATCGAGCCGGATCGATCCGCACTGGACATCCCCGCACGGGAAGTGGGCGACGCAATGGTTATGCGTATGCGGCGGCGAGTCGGATGCGGAATACTTATATTGCTCCAGGCGAGCATAAAGTTGAGGAGTTATTTGGCTCGATCGAGAAGGGCATCTATTGCAAGAAAATGGGTGGTGGTAGCGTTGGTGCGACTGGGCAATTTAACTTCTCGGTGGATGAAGCTTATTTGATTGAAAATGGCAAAGTTACCAAACCGCTTAAGGGAGCGACTTTAATTGGTGAAGCCAAGGAAATCATGACTAAAATTTCGATGTGTTCGGAAGATTTAGGGTTAGCTGCGGGTTTTTGTGGCTCGGTCAGTGGCAGTGTTTATGTAACTGTTGGACAGCCGCATATTAAGGTTGATTCGATTACTGTTGGGGGACGTTAGGATCTCGACAATCGGCTGATTTGCTGCGTAGATCTCTACCCCACCCCAGCCCTCCCCTTATAAAGGAGAGGGCGCCGGAAAGTCACCCCTTTGGGGTGAGCGTAAAGCCCCCCCCTTTATAAGGGGGGTTGGGGGGGTAAATCAACCTACGCATTTAATAATCATTCCCTGCTAGTGGGGGAGGGCGGGTTCAAATTAAATTTATAGCTATGTTTTAGGTAATTTTATAAACCCGCCCCTACAGTGTATTGAATTATTAATTATCAATTAATTACCTATGTCATTAAACATTCAAACCGTCTCAAATTCAGCTCGTCAAATTGCTACTAAATTAGGTATCTCCAAATTCGATTTATCCGGTTCCACCGTTGATGAAACTAGCGTGCAAGTTGATAAAGGCGAACAAAAACAAGTTAAGGCTTCTAATCGTTCTGGAATTACAGTCAGAGTCTGGAATGATCAGAATACCGTCGGAATTACCAGCACCACTGATGTTGATGATGTTGGATTAGAACTTGCATTGAAAAGTGCTTATGAAGCGAGTTTCTTTGGCATCAAAGAACATGCACCCGATTTTAGTCCTGAAGCTACTGCACCGATTGCCGATGTTAAAATCGAAGTGGGTGAAGCGGCGACAGTACCCCAATTAATTGAGAGCTTGGTAAATGCCGAACGAAAATTATTAGATGCTCATCAAGCGATCGAGAGTGTGCCTTATAATGGGTTATCACAACGATCGATGAATCAATTTTATCTTAATAGCGACGGTGCAATTCGGAGTGATTCACATTCTTTTACATCGCTCTATCTCTATACCAAAACTGAACAAGAAGGGAAAAAGCCTCGTAGTGCGGGAGCTTTTGAAATCAGCCATAGCTTTGCTAAATTAGATGTCCAAAAATGTATCGATGAAGCAGCGGAAAAAACTATCAGTCATCTCAACTATGAGAAAGTGGCTTCAGGTAAATATACGATCGTCTTTTCGCCTGATGCTTTCTTAAGTTTGCTCGGTGCATTCTCCAATCTATTTAACGCCCAAAGTATTCTCGATAATCAAAGCTTATCCACCCCAGAATCTTTGGGTACCCAAATTGCTTCGCCACTATTATCCGTCGCCGACGATGCACTGCATCCGAGCAATATCGGCATCGAAACTTTTGATGGGGAAGGAACTCCCACTCGTCGAATCGATCTGATTGATAAAGGGATTTTATCATCCTTCATCCACAGTGCTGGAACTGCCAAACGGATGAATACTAAACCAACAGGACATGCGAATATGGGATCGAAAATTACTGTTTCGCCCCACTTCTATCATGTGTCTGGAGGTGAGAAAGTAGATGATAAATATAATCTTGACACCGCTGAAAATGTCATCCTCATTGATGACCTTCAAGCCCTCCATGCCGGCGTACAATCGTTACAAGGTTCGTTCTCCTTGCCTTTTGATGGGTGGGTGGTTAATCAAGGTGTCAAGACTAGTGTAGAGTCAGCTACCGTTGCTGGAGATTTCCGCGAATTATTGAATTCGATCGTGCATATCGAACCAAAAGAAGAGTTAACAAATGGTGGCGTATGTCCGCGCATTTGGGTAGAAGGATTGTCTGTGACTGGGGAATAAATCGATCGAGAAAAGAAACATTGACAACGTTTCTTTTCTCACAGTTTTTTAGAGGCAACCGTTTAAGCTGTGACGATCGCAATCCGACCAGTATTATCAATCCGATTTAGTAGGATACAAATATTCTTTTCTGCAATATACTCATCCACCGCTTTTTTCGCTCCCTCCCAATAGCCATAATCATCAATAATTAACACAGCTTTTGGCTGTAGGAGTGGAAATAAATGAGTTAATTCATGCTTGGTTGATTCGTACCAATCAGTGTCGAGCCGGAGTAGGGCAATCTTTTCAGGCATATTTGCCGGAATCGTGTCTTCTACCTTTCCTTCGATAAAGTGAATTTTATCCTGGCGATAGCCAGTACCAGACACATTTTGTTTGACTTCATCTAAATTAGATAGACACCAAGTTGATGAATCTTGAGAAATTTTTGTCTTGTCAAATTCTGCTTGAGCTTTATCGCCGTCGATGGAAATATCGGCATCGCTAGGAGCACTCATGCCCGCAAAAGTATCGTACAAATACAAATCTCTGTTTTCATCGCTAGACAGCTTCAGTGCGATCGCTATTGCCATTGTCGAGCCACCCTTCCATACCCCACACTCTACCATTGCTCCATCTATTTTATTTGTCACAACATAATTAACTGCATCAACTAGCGCATTAATTCTTTCTGGACTTGTCATTGTATAAGGTTCTACAGCCTTACATATTTCCAGATTTGTACCGTTCAAATCAGTAGGATAATTTGTCTTCTGGTAGCGCACAATATTGATGCCAAATCGATTGATTACCGCTCGAATTATCGTCAAAATAATTTTGGACATTATTTTTACTCCATACTGCGAGGTAGATACTGTAAGATCGTAACAGGCGATCGACAAAAGTAGCAATCGAGAATTTACCAGGAAGATGGCACGGATAAGTTAACGATCGCACGAAGAGATTGAGAGTGTGCTTACTAATGGTTTAGCACAAAGATCGATCGAACAATCTGATCTCAATAGTGATGACGCAATCGGCAGTGATTCACATTCTTTTACGACACTCTATAATGTTAGGTCCATTCCCACCTACTTTGCTAGGGATTCTGCATCTGGTACAAGATGTGAGTCTACTTCCCGAACTTTTTCCTGTATTTTCTTCTCAAGAAAGCCTGTTTCCTTCTCCAGAGAATCGATCTGAGACGTAATCTTATCTTCAGGTAATTTATTCACTCCCGATTTATTCAGATTTTGGTCGATAACTGCTGGCGATTGTTCCGCTGATGGCGATGGTGATGGGATCGGGATTGATGGGGATGGAGTTGGTCTCGATCGACCTGGATATATACTGGGAGTGGGTGTAACTGAAGGTGAGGGCGAGGGTACCTCAATTTCAATTGGCGATGGAGATGGCGATGGCGTTGGTGTGGGCGATGGAGATGGTGTTGGTGTATCCGAGGGAATTGGTTCGGGAACGACGGGTGAAGCTATCGGTTTGCGATTAACCCTCGGCGGAGCTACTGGAATGGGTTTGGGACTTTCAATCGATTGAGTGGGAATCGGTTTTGGTTTTGGTGTCGCTAATGGGACATTGCAGCCAGTAATTTGATTATTGTAAACCCACCCAGTCGATCGATCGACCATCTGGATTTGGATAAAAGCATCTTTTTCCTCCAGATAAACAACCTTAGTTCCTCTCGGTAAATTAGCCTGGATTTTGGCATCCCGTTGGGGTTGAGATCGTACTCTCGTTGCAGGTAAATCGGTTGGTGTCGCGATCCGACACAGATCGGATTGAAGATCTGTGTCAAAATTGCGCTGATTCAATAACCTTCCGCTAAACCAGGCGAAACTTCCGACTGCGGCGACAATCGAGACCATCCCCGCTGCGAGCGGAAAAAAACTGCGAGTGGGTTGTCTCGGTAATGTAGATGGCGATACTGGAGGAGTGGTATAACCCGATCTCGGAGCTACAACTGTTGCTTGTGAATCGATACTATGTCGTTTTGGCTGCGTTACCGGTTGAACTGTTTGAACGTAGGTAGAATCTGGGGTAAAATTGCTCCCAAGTAGCCCTCTAACGGCGTGCAAAGCTTCTGTCGCCGTCAGATAACGATCTTTGAAGTGATAGCGGGTCATTCGCTGGAGAATGGCAATTAGCTGGGGATTAGCGACGGTGAGATGTTCCCATTTGAGTTCGCCAGTTCGATCGTCGCTAGGTAGCTCGTAAGGATTGACTCCAGTCAAAGCTTGAATGCCGATCGTCCCCAAGGCATAGAGATCGCTACTCGCACGAGGATTGCCTGAGGCTTGCTCGATCGGCATATAGCCTGGAGTGCCGATCGCCACCGTCATCGTCTGTTGTCCGTGCAGCATTTGCTGGTTGCGGACTTGTTTGATCGCCCCAAAGTCAATCAAAATCAATCGCCGATCGCTCGCGCGGCGCATAATATTATCAGGTTTGATATCGCGATGAATTACCCCCTGACTATGGATAAAGACTAAAATGTCTAAAATCTCTTGGAGCAGTTCGATAACCTGCGGTTCGCTCCACTTATGACCACTTTTCAACTCGCTAGACAGAGGATGTCCGGCGATATACTCCTGAACTAAATAAAATTCCTGTTGTTCTTCAAAGTAAGCAAGTAAACGGGGGATTCGATCGTGATTCCCCAATTGTTGCAGCACGATCGCTTCTTTCTCAAAGAATTTTCGCGCTATGTCTAGTAACGATCGATCCGCACTAGCTGGTTTGAGATGTTTGAGCACGCATTTGGGATTTCCTGGCAAATGCAAGTCTTCGGTGATATAGGTTTGCCCAAATCCCCCGACACCCAAAACTTGGAGTACGCGATAGTGTCCCGCTAATAACTGACCAATCATGAAATAAACCTATCTCCTCAGATATCTCAACTTTACCGCTTCTGCTGGATAATTGACGGAATCTGAGAGCTTTTAGTGGCGGAGATCGCAATTTCTCGGCTAGTGAGAGATTTACTCAGCATTAAAATTTGGTAACGAGGGATCGCTTTCAACTTTCAACTTTCCCAATTTGTTCGATCGCCCAACTAGGACAACCACGTTGAATTTTGGTTACTTTGCGATCGATCTCTTGACCTTGAGCATTTTTTAATACTTCGGTACGAACGATCCGATCTCCTTCTTTAAGATATTTAGCGAGCACATTCATCGCTTTGAGTTTGAGCAATTCTTGTCGTTGCAAAATTGAGAGTTGTGCTGGAGTCACAACTGACGATATAGCAGGATCTGGATCGTGTTGAGTCGCTGGCGCATCAGGTGTAACTGTTGCTGGTGAGGGCAAATTTACAGGTCTGCGTGGGGGTGGTGGTGGGGTGACATCATCTAAAATACGATCGCTACCGAGTAACTCGCTAATATGATAGATACTTTCAATGCGATCGACATCTTCGGTATCTTCGGTATTAAAAGTACTTAAATAAGCCTCCAGATCGATTTCTTCTTCCAATTCTGGCAACTCATTAATATAGCCTCTGTGCAGAAGACTATTGTGGTTAATGTTATCTAGCGATTGCCGATCGATTGTTGATTCTAACTGAGTCATTGGTTTCACTTGCGATCCGATATTCTTAATTGATACATTGTCTGCTGATTTCAGACTTGGGTTTAACTGCGTCGATGGATTTGAAGATCCTATTTGCTGTTTTGGTAATGAAGATCGACGATCTGCCATCACGAGTTTGATTTCAGATTGTTTGTCAGTAAGATCGCTTTCACCCGATCGATTGTTCAGTGCCAAATCGAGCCAAACTATATATTCTTCAGAATCAATAGTTATTTCTTTTTTATCCGTTCGGAGCACGAAGTTGTCGTGCTTAGGTTGTAAATCTCGAACTAAAGCCCAATTACCTTTACTAAAAATTAGGACATCGATCGGGGGGGTAGGAACGTTAAGCTGATAACGCTTGTTATGCCACCAAATCTTCCAAAGTTCTATCACTTCAGTATGATTTAATTTATAGCCTTTAGGCGTTCTGTAGTAATGATGCTCGGTAAATTCGGGGTGCGATGATTTTTGCTTAGTAATAAATCCTGATTTCGCTAACATCTCAATTGTGATGGCTCTATAAACAGAATTATTGCTAATTAAAACTTTCCGTTGCCACTCATTTACTTGCTTACTAATCCCGATTAATTTACCATTTCTATCGTTCAGCCGAATCGAGGTTTCCGTATATTCTAACTTCAACTTTTGGTTAGCAATAGAATGCTTCTGACCCTGGGCAAAATATCCAATTAGTGCGAGTTCTTCCGCCGTAAGATCGAGAGCGCGATCTGCCAATGGATCGGCTGCGCCAACGGATATATGATTTATGTCTGCCATAGGGTCACACCAGCCAAGATTTTTAGCTATATAGAATTTTAAAATACCAGCTCGATTGTTGCTTGGTAGTAGCGATAATTTTAATGTAACAATTAATACCTTACATCCTGCGATTCCCCAATTCTAGCCAAGCAACTTTCCGATCGCACAGTGGGTGCGGCGATTTTGAGTATTTTGACTGAGATAAAATAGGCAACTATAATACGACTAGAATGACAATTAACGACAATTTCTGCTCGATCGGATGTTACGCGAACAAATTGTCTTACTACTAGAGATATTGCCACTTTCAGCAACCCTGCACAACACTTATAAATCTACAGTGGGATTTGTCCAAATTACCGACAGATTCCGATTCGGTTTGGTTAATCTCACATCTTACCCCAAAACATACATATACTCTGTTATACTAGGAAGGCTGTGCCTAAATATATATACTCCTATGGCAGTTCCTAAGAAGAAAACATCTAAATCCAAACGTGACAAACGCCGTGCGACTTGGGTGAACAAAGCCGCAATCCAAGCGAAAAAGGCACTCTCATTGGGTAAATCCGTCCTGACTGGACGGTCTACCAGCTTTGTTTATCCTCAGCCTGATGAAGACGCTGCCGAATAACAATTGCTTATCGATCCAATTTAAAGTCACGATCTGGCAGAATGTTTGCCGATAGCTCGCAATCGGCAAACCCTCACAAAAATATTACGCAGAGTCAATAGATATCTAGCAAAGTTATTTACTCAAGACAATGGTGTAAGGCAACATTTAGTTTCCCTACACCACTGGCGATCGAACTAAAGACTACAGCAATCTCCAAATAAAAGGATAACGATAGGGTTCGTTAGGATTATTTAAAGTTGCTAAAATCCCAAAAATTGGGGGCACTAGCGTAAAGAGTGTGAATGCGCCCCCAATTATCCAAGCTAGTGGAATTGTGATAATTAAAGCAGTGAAAAAAGTTCCTAAACCCAGTGAAATTGCCCCGTACAGCCAAATATTGAAGTGATAATTGAGTGTTTCTTTTGCAGTTTCTTTAATAACGGGGTCATCAAATAGTAGCAAAACCACAAGTGGAATTGCCGAGGTAAAGAGCAGCGAACCTAAAAAAATCGAGCCGTGGCACAGCAAAGAAAATAGTTTCCGTTTGCCACTACTACTGCGATCGCCAGAGTCAACCATATTAAATCCTCAAAAGTAACCTAGATTAAAATGTGTTTGTATTGACTCTAGCATAGCTTACAGAGGGCTATCAGTGCGTTTTCCTGGGTGGAAATCCGCAATCGATGGCGATGAAACATTCTCGCCTAGTTAACTTCTATACACTAAGGGACTCCTTCGTAGCTCTCCTCCCATATATCTCGAAATGGCTCCATCATCTGGCGCAAACTCTCATCCTTATGGATATAGACGATTTGGCTTTACGATCCTGCTCATCGGTCAAGTTTGGCTGCATTTGATTCAGGGGAAGACTTGCTGGCGAAAAATTTCCGAACATTTGTTCAAAACTGGCCCAGCATCGATGATTCCAGTATTATTGGTAAATGTGATGGGCGGGATGATTTTCACGATTCAGACCGCCAGACAGTTGGAGTCACTGGGCGCGCTCAATTCGGTTGGAGGGGCGTTTGCACTGGCATTTTGTCGGGAACTAGCACCAATCCTGACGGCTAGTGTCGTCGCGGGACAGGTTGGTTCGGCATTTGCAGCAGAAATTGGGGCGATGAAAGTTACCGAGCAAATCGATGCACTCTATACGCTCAGAACCGATCCGATCGATTATCTAATTTTGCCACGAGTCCTTGCCTGTTGTGCGATGGTACCAATTTTAATCGTGTTAGGTTTGGTATTCGGGATTGTCGGCGGGATATTTGCAGCATCCCAATTTTATCAAGTCCAACCGCTGGTATTTTTAGATTCGGTGCGAAGCTTTTTAACAACCACCGATTTAATTAGTTTGGGGTTCAAAGGGATACTTTTTGGCGGTGCGATTGGGACAATTGGGTGTGGTTGGGGAATGACCACTTATGGGGGTGTCAAGCAAGTTGGGGAGTCGGCAACAGCAGCGGTGGTGATTTCTGGTGTGGGTATTTTTGCGATCGATCTGGCGATATCATTATTATTTGGCGATCTGCCAATGGGTAAACGGGTTTGAGAAATTTCGGGCGATCTAAATATTCGTTGGCGTAGCCTCTCCGAAGGAGAATCGATCGAACCTGTGGTAGTCTATTGAAAAAAGTGGTATTTACCCATGAATCAATCCTTCTACCAGCCAGATTTACCAGCGTTCTGGGCACCTGTGGATATCTCTCGGGCTGCATTTGTGGCTGCTAATGCGATCGCGATCGGGCAAGTCTCGATCGCTTCTGGAGTGAGTATTTGGTATGGTGCGGTCGTGCGGGGTGATGTCGAACGAATCGAGATTGGTAATTGCACAAATATCCAGGATGGGGCGATTATTCATGGCGATCCTGGACAGCCGACGATTCTAGAGCGTTATGTCACGGTCGGACATCGAGCAGTCATTCATTCTGCCTATATTGAAACAGGCTGTCTGATTGGAATTGGCGCGATCGTTTTGGATGGCGTTCGGGTGGGTCGGGGTAGTATTATTGGTGCGGGTTGTGTGGTAACAAAGGACGTACCACCTCATTCTTTAATGGTTGGGGTACCTGCAAAATGTCTCCGACATGTCGAAGCGGCAGAGGTTGAGGGGTTAATTTTACACGCTCAAAAATACGAGCAATTAGCTCTAGTACATGCTGGTAAAGGTACCGATTTAGGTTTTATTAAATAGAGTTCGACCGATGATATCCCCGACTGATTGAAGCATTCGGGGATATATTCGCCTGAATATTATATTTATCCTTTCCAGCCAGCAGCTAAGGCGATGAGAATTACAGCACCAAAAGCATAGCGATACCAAACAAACACCATCGTATCTTTTGTTTTGAGATAGTTGAGTAGAAACGCGATCGAGATATACGAGAAAATAAAAGTAGAAATCATCCCTACTGCTAATAATGGAATTGGTAATTCATTACCCTTGAATATCTTCAAAGCTTTAAATAAAGTGGCGACTGTTAGTACAGGTAAGCCAACTAAAAATGAAAACCTAGCTGCGGTACCTCGATCTAAACCGAGAAACAAACCAGCCGTTAATGTAGATCCAGAGCGAGAAGCACCAGGAATTAAGGCGATCGCTTGTGCTAAACCAACGAGCAAACCATCTTTAATCTCTAAACTATCAAATCCTCGTTTATGAGTACTAAAACGTTCGGCAATAAATAGCAAAGTTGCCATCACAATCGACATAACAGCAATAATTGGTGCGCTATCGGGTAAAATATCTTTGCCTAAATAACCGAGAATTAATGCTGGTAAAGTACCAACTACAATCCCTGCTAATATTTTGACATTCAGATCTTGCCAATCTTTTCGCAAAATTCCAGCAACACCACCGGAAACGACACTACTAATATCCTTCCAAAAGTAGATAAATACAGCTAAAACACTGCCAAATTGAATAGCATCAGCATAATCTTTTTGACCTAGCTGTTGCCAACCCAACGCCTTCGTCGTTACTAATAAATGAGCGGTACTACTAATTGGGAGAAATTCAGTAATTCCTTGCACTAATCCTAATACTAGAGCTTGGAAAATATTACCGTCGGTAGCGATGGTATTGACATGAGTAACCGCTGGTTTAGCTTCTACCGGAATGACGATCGATCCAGCCGCAATGGCACCTAAAATAATGAGAAAAAATTTAGTCTTCGATCGTATAGTCATAGTTTGTGATGGGGATGGGATTGAAATAAATTTAGGGTAGGGGGAATTCATTAATTCCCCCTACCCTAGATAATGCCATCGTTTTATCGTTACTTCTACTGTCCTTGCATTTTTAAAACTACTGAAAATGTTCGCAGCAGGATCTTGAGATCCAACCAAGGCGACCAATGCTTGAGATAATAGAGGTCGTACTGGAGCTTAATTAGAGCGTCTTTAGTCGTACTACCATAACCATAGTTGATTTGCGCCCAACCAGTGAGTCCAGGTTTAACAGCCAGCCTCGTCCGATAAAAAGGAATTTGCTGTTGCAATTCTTTGATAAATTGGTAGCGTTCGGGACGGGGACCGACCATACTCATTTCACCCCGTAGGACATTCAGAACTTGGGGTAACTCATCTAAGCGAGTTTTGCGGATAAAGTTACCAACTGCGGTAATCCGTGCATCGCCCTTAACAGCCCACTGTGCTTTCCCATTCCGCTCGGCATTTTGCACCATCGATCGAAACTTATAGACAGTAAATTTGGCTCCATACTGCCCTACCCGTTCTTGCTTATAAAAAACTGCCCCAGGACTATTTAGTTTAATCGCGATCGCCACAAAGGGAAATACTGCCGCAAAGATCGAGCCGATGATGATCCCACAAATCAGATCCAAGCACCTTTTCCCAATTCGATTAAAGGTATCGAACGGATTCTTGTTGAGGGGAAGGGCTGAGTACCATTGACTGCCAATATGCTCGACAGCTACTTTACCCGTCAATTTCTCATACAGAACGGGCATGGGGGTAATCGTAATCCCCCGCTCGTGGAAATTAGCCAATATTTGCAGTAAATCTTCATCGATCGGTCTGCTAATTGCCAGGATAATCTCATCTACACCATAACGATCGATCTCTTGGAGCAGATTGTGACGGTCTCCTAGAACTGGGATATTTTGGCAAACTTTACCATGAAGTTGAGGATTGTCATCAATGAAGCCGATCGCCTTATAGTAAGGATGCTGTTCTAATGCTTCCGCTAGAATCGCTCCTGTCACACCAGCACCGATGACGATTGCCCGCTGGCTGGCATGTGCGACACCGAGAAAAATCGCATACATCGACCTCCAGATTGACAATAGCAAGCTGGTAGCGACGATCGCTAGCACAGGTGCAAATCTAAGCGAGAGGGATTCTTCACTCAACGGAGCTGATGCAGTCACAAAGTAATAGATCGAGTAGATCATGCTAACTGTAGCACCACCCCAGACAATCCGTTGGAGAGTGCGTCTGAGTTTGACCGCAATTTGCAGATCGTATAGATCGTTGACAAACATCCAGACGATCCAGCCGATGCCCATGGCGATAATCCACAATGAGTGTTGGCCTACCAGCTCCCAGCTAAAATTCCGATGAGATAAATAGGTCCAATACCAAAAGGACCCAACAATCCCACTGGCAATTAAAATGATATCGCCAATAGAAAGTAGTAATTTACGTTCGGAGAACTCCAGCGGGAGCTTGACTTCTGGTAATAGGTAGGCAAACATGAATATTCTTTATTTTGCTTTGAGCGGATCTTACAAAACTTAATGGATCGCGTGATTATAAGTAAACTTGATGTCTACCTTCAAGACTGTATAGGATAAATTCTTAATGGGCATCAGCTAATTATCTGAAGTTTCTGAGTACAAATAGCTGAGTAAAATAGCGACGGGTACATGCTCTTCAGCCAATAAATATTAGTTTTGCTACCCAAAAACTACTAGTTTTAGCATCAATAGGCTTCGAGCGGTCATTAAATTCACTGCATGGGCTTTTTTAGCTCGAAGCTTACGCTCCGTCTCTTAAGGAGCGAACTCTGACGATCGAATTCCACGATTTTTGGAGGTTTGGTAGATTTCGACAAACTATTGAGTCTTGTTTATTGTAGCAACAAGATTGGTTTGATTTTGGGCTTCATCCTTCGATCTTACCGAGATAATCGTTAGATCCTCTCCATCTTGGGATCGTGGTCATCGTCGCCTCACCAGCAAAGAGGATGTTGCCGATTGGCACACTTTTGAGGTGCGCCAACTTAGCACCAAGGGCAGATTGTTAGGGAGCTGTTCCTAAGTAGAAATGCCACCAGTAGCCTTGCAGATGCCAATGTTGCTTTGTCATCTGCAGTTAAAGATCTTTTTTAGTCAACTGTAACTTCATTTTTAGCTTCATCTTTATAGCAGAGAAACCATTTTCCAACAGAAATGTCATCATTCCAAGCGGAATCGATCGCGTAGACATTTGGATACGATAAATGAAATTTATCCAGCCACCAGTCTACAGAATTATTGTGAAAGCTTTGTACTGTTTTCATCCAACCTTCATCCTTGCCGCTTCTTGAAACTGGGAGCATATGGAAAGATGCAGTTTCGGTAATTCGATAAGATTCAGCAACAAATTGCAAAATCCCTTCATTTGTAAAATGCTCTAAAGATCCGATCGAGTAAGAATAATTACAGAAATTATCAGGATATTTTGTACTAACAGCATCACCGACAGTAAGATGAGTAATCGGAATACCCCGTTCTATTGCTTTACTAATCAGTAAATCGGAAATGTCAATTCCATGAACTTCGATCTTGGGAAATTTAGAAACTATCTCCATCGTTTTACCCGTACCACAAGCAATATCTAATACCCGTCCCTCACAATTTGCCATGAGAAACTGGATTTCAGACCAGACACTTCCTTCGCCCCATGTTTCAAGAAGTTCTGCCATTTTGGGATTCCAATAAATATCTAAATCCTGATCGGTTATTGTGTGGATACCCGTGGCAGATGACAGACCAGAATTGCTTAAACTATTGAAAGATCTTTTTAATGCTTTTAACGATGGTACCAATATCGGTGGGAGAATTTGTTTAACAATGTTTTTCATAAAAATAACCTCTGGAAAATATTAGTTTGCTAATGACACTGAATCGGCCTAGCCAATCTGCCAATTGTCAGTATCTTCACAAATCAATCGCAGAAAATATAATTTTCTCAAGTTTGGCAGTATCTTTATTCTAACATTATAACATTGCTAATCTCTACGCCAAGCAGCCGATAAAAATAAGCTAATCGACTTCAAAGTAAATCGGTCAAAAGTAGCTAAAATCTAGAAATTATAAATCTGCTTGGATCGTTACAATTTCCAGCATTTTCTGAAACTTTTTAGTAATACTCTTAATCGTGTATTTAGACTTATATGCATGAAAAGAATGTAACCCCATTTTTTCAGTGAGATCTCGATCCCTTTCTAATTGTTGAATTCTACTTACCAATCCATCTATATCACCAGGCGGAATTACAAATCCACATTCTTCTTCCATAATTGTATAAGCAACTTCAGATTTTGCCGGAACTTGAGCTAGAATTGCCCTTCCAGATCCCAAAATTCCATATAATTTACAAGGTACAGCGATGCCTTCTAATCCAGTATTGAGAGAAATTAAGGCTACATGAGCGCAGGTGAGACTAGTGCTAAGTTGCTCTTTAGAGGCAAAGTCCATCCAGATGATATTTGTTAATTTCAGCGATTGGGCTAATTGATGCGCTTTTCTTTTGCGAATTCCGTTGCCAACAAACAAAAATTGAATATCTGGATTAGTTCTTAGTCGAGCGGCGGCCCGAATAAATGTGTCGATATCATGCCATAGCCCCATGTTGCCAGAGTATTGCACCACAAATTTATTTTGGATACCCAACTCACGGGCAAGATCGTTTTTTTCAAAGGGGATTGGTTCTGCTGCGGTAGTTAAACTCCAGTTGGGAATGTATTCGATTTTGCTCAGATCGAGGTCGTAATTTTTTACTAGTAAATCTCGCATATCTCTCCCGAGGACTACGACTTTCTTCGATCGCTTGTAGCTAAATTTATTTAGTTTACGCCATATTTTAGCGATCGAAGATTGTTCTTTGAGTCTCCCCACTGCAACTAAGCCTTCGGGATATACATCGTGCATAATAAAATAATATGTGCAACCAGTAATCATCGACACTACCATCAGGATAATGGACAAAAATGGCGGATTAGTGACACCAATGATAGTACTTTTTCTTTTTAAGAAAATTAGCTTCCAACTAGCGTGAATTAAGTAAAATAAGTATGAAATTAGACGTTGGCATAGTCCAGCCTTGGCGTTGATTCTAATCCCACAATGATAAATATCTATCCCATGAAAATTTTCATGGCGATCGACGATCTGATTCTTTACTCCATTCGGAAAACCACAGATTACCGTTATTCTATTGTTTTTATCTTGAAGATTTAGAGCTAGTTCTGTCAGGAGACTACTGGTGGCGCAAGTATTTGGGTGAAATACTTGAGAGACGAGTACTAGATTATTCATAGTTTTGAATTGGCAATCGTTAGGTTGAATGGTGATGTCTCATTTTTGATTAATTATTTGCTTGTAGATGTCGATTGTTATTTGCGATGTTTTTTCCCATGAAAAGATTGATTCTTGCCTAAGCTTTGCTTTTCTAGCAATTTCAGTTCGCAGTTTTGGATCGGATATTGCTAGTTCGACAGCAGTTAAAAAACCCGTGAAATCTCCAGATTCAACTAGCATTCCACAACCATCTTGGAGTTGGTAAGATATCCCCCCAACATCATAGGCAATTACTGGTAGATGGGTAGTCATTGCTTCGATGATGGTTAAGGGCAGAGTATCCGCTAAACTCGGAAACAGTAACACATCAGCCAATCGATATAAAGCTCTCTGTTCGATCGTGGTCAGATAATCTGTAAATACGATATTTACTAACTTATTATGTGCGAATTTTTCTTGCCATTGCTGGGGTTCTTCTGGTGTTAATAGTCTTCCGCCAATTACAAATGTGGCAGGACGAGATAGCTTACTGGCTGTCTCTAGCACTGTTGCTAGTCCTTTATTAACAGTGTGATTACCAATAAAAAATAGAATAGGATTGTCGAGTGACAAATTAAATTTTTTTACTACTTCTTTTTCTTCTGCTGCTGTTGAAGGCGTAAGAAAAAATGGATTGACACCGTTTGGAGTTAGGTGAATTTTCTCTTCTGAAACCCCAATATCCATCAACATTTTCTTCTCCTCAGGATAAAGAGAAAAAATTGCATCCATGTATTGTAAAGATCGGGTAACTGGCTTAGTCACAGTTTGTTTCCACAAAAACCGTTCGTATGGCTTCAATCCATAATTTGGATACATCATTTCATAAAAGCCATGCGTTGAAGCAACTACTTTAATTCCCGCTTTGGCTGCTCGAACGGCAATCGTTTCAAAGGCAAAACTTGGAATAGGATTGTGAAGGTGAATAATTTTAGGACGCTCCAACATGACTCGACTTAAAATATCACTATCCAAGTACAATGCTCTCAGTCGCTTCGGCGATAAGCTACCGAGAAAATCAAAACTTGTTCTACTCGTAAAGTTAGTTACTTTCAGCTTGTCTAGATAAAACTCTTCGTCTTTATCCCACATTCTCCACAACTCTACTGGAAAAGATTCTGCCATGTAACGACAATTAAATCCCGCAGCGATCGCCGCACCGCCTAGCCGACTACCAGAGGTTGAGAGATTGATATTAATTGCGGTTGGTCGTTCCATTTGCTTCCGGCTCTTGTAGATTATGAATGAGATATTTGGGTGTTTTAAAGCTATTTTTTAGGCAAATGCAGTATGCGGATCGTCGATTAATTTTTGAATTCCTCGATCGAGACTAACAGCAGGTTCCCAATCTAGAAACTCAGTTAACTTCTGGATATCTGCACATAGATGGTGTCGCTCCACTTTTCTGACTCGGGCTGGATCTACTTGAATCTCGATCGATTCGCCAATTGCTCGTTCAAAGGCTTGCACTACTGCTCTAACCGAGTACTCTTTGCCACTGCCAATGTTAAAAGTATCGATGCCAGTCTCAAATTTTTCTAGTAGCAATCTTAATGCCAAACTCATGTCAGATGTATGAATAAAATCTCGCTGTGGATCTAAATTTCCCAACTGAATTTTACGTTTTCCCTCAACTATTTGACGATGAATTTCTGGAATAAGGTGGGCATTTGTTTCGCGTGGCCCAAAAGCATTAAAAAATCTACAGATAATACTAGGAATCTGAGTCTCTAAATAAAACTCATTCATCAGTCTTTCCCCTGCTAATTTACTGAGTCCATAAATGTCTAAGGGATTAGTAACAAAAGTTTCTGGTATCGGTGTATCCACGATCGGATAGACAGCCGCCGTAGAAGCAAACAAGACTCTTTCTAAGCAATCTAACTTCTTCGCCGCATCTAAGACATTAATAGTTCCTTGAATATTAATATTCGCTGATTCATACGGATTTTGATTGCAGTAGGGAATGAAGTGAATAGCTGCAAGATGAATAATCCAATGGGGCGAGATCCTGGCGATCTCTTTCTGCACTAAAGTTCGATCTGTAATGTCACCCAGCACGAATCGATCGTCAGGAATGTCTAGTAGATCGCGCTTCCCAAAGGAAAGATTATCTAGAACATAGGTGACATAACCATTCTTTTCTAATTCAGGTACTAATGCCGAACCGATAAATCCGGCGGCACCAGTGATTAATACACGTTTCATACTTATCCCAAATAAATAGTTGTCAATTTAACTCAATTCTGAAATTAACTTGCCGATCAATTTTCGCTCACTTTTTTACAGATCAATGCCGAATTATAGGTGAATAAACTTGTTGCTAATTGCGGGGAAAACTTGAGCAATAAGTTCTTTACATGATAATTAGTTACGCTACTTTTACCTTCGGGATGAACGTGAACAGCTTTTGAATGGTTGGTAACTACTTGCTCTAATACTGTTAAACTGCATGTTTGGAGCAATCGTCGAATACTTTTAGGTGCATAATCATTGATGTGCCCGACTCGATCGAATACAAAATTCTGAGGTAGTCTGAGGTGATCTTCTAATGGAACTTCGACAAATAAGTGTTTGGCAACTCGACTAGCTTCATAGATTAACAGGCGAGGATTCTCTAAATGTTCGACAACATGGGTGAGAATGGCGATATCAAATCGATCGTCTGGATAGGGAATAGTATACCCATCGTAAGTGCTACATTCTTTGAGATTTTTAATCTGTCTTGCTTGAATCTTTCTAATCCCAGATTCCGAAATATCGATCGCATATAACTCCTCGGCAAATTCTCGTTCTGAGAGTTCTTGCAGCACCGATCCTTCACCTGCGCCAATTTCAATAATCGATTTGTGAGGATATCGATCGCACAGAGCAACTATATTATCGACTTTGGGAATAGCCCCAATTTTTCGCCAATAAGCATCACCCTCTGGATTGTTACCATCTTCGTAGTAATCCTTATAATTGTCTAATAAGTGCTTGCTAACTGCTGTATCTTTCATAGTTTACCTCAAGTTTTTGACGATATTAAGTTAATGATTTAGATCGATCTGGCTAGATCGCTGGAAATTTATACCTTGTAACAAACAAAACTCACAACCCGACCAGGACGACGATCGATTTTGCTTAATAGTTTGAGCGTATAGGGAAAGATTGCCTGATTTAACAAAATACTAGTAACTATTCCAGCAGCGGGAAGCGAACTCAGTTGGGTAGCTAATTTCTGCTTGAGCATATCGGGAGTATAGGGACAGTAATTGATCGGACTATCGAAAGGATCGAGTACCTGCTTGACTTTTAAGTTTGCTGATTCGATCGCCGCGACATATTCCGATCGTAAATAAGCATGTTCGCCGCCATATAATTTATGTAGAGGGTGAGAATCTAAAAATTTAGGTAAATCGGCTTTGGTGGAAATCACATGATCTCGCGCGGCGATAAAGACACCACCTGATTTGAGCACTCGATAAATTTCTCGACATAACTGGGGTAAATCTCGGGCGTGATGCAACACCTGTCTAGCAAGAACTACCTCAAAATGAGCATCGGGAAAGGGTAATTGTTCGCCAAATTCCTGAACGACATCGATCGATAAATTGCAGTCATTAGCCAATTGACGAATCGCGCCCACTCCGACTAGATTGCTAGAATCTGGTTCGAGTGCTGCTACTTGCCAACCGTCTTTTGCTAGAGCATAACTAGCAATCCCATTTCCCGCGCCGATATCAAGAGCCTTACCTTGGGCTACTGGAAAAAATGCTCTAATTGCTTGCCATTCCGTACTTTGCCAATAGCGATCGGCTGCGGACTTCAGCGGTATATCGTAGTAACAGGCTTCAACTATCTCTTGTTGTTCTGGTTGGGATATCAGCCAGGAAACGGCTTCTTCCCATGTTTGAAATTTAGTAGCATTCATATAGTTATTTAAGATATCGAGAGAATATTTCTATTAACTCTTTGCTGCGTTGGACGGTACTGTGATCTTTTAGTGTTCTAATTTGTCCTGCCTTCGCGATTGCTGCTCGTTCTTCAGGGCGATCTGTGTAGTAATTGATGAGTTCTACTAGATGTTCTGGACTTTTATAAGTTATTACCTCTTTCTCTGGCTCGTATAATTCCCGCATGTTGGGTGCATCCTCCGTCAGGAGCAAAGCTCCCATCCCTGGAGCCTCAAACATGCGGATATTTCCCGCTAACCCTGAAGCTACTTCCGCATGAACATTAACTGTAATTTTCGATCGAGCGAGCACCCGATACATCTCCATCCCCCAAACGCTGGGATTAATTCTAGCTTTAATACTCCTGAGTTTTAAGTAGGCATTCCAAAAATTCGGTTGTAAAATCCCTCTGGAAATTAACTTTGGATAGTCACTCCAAATCTGAATAGGTGTCCGATCTGCCAAGGTTTTGATAACGTTAATTCTTTCGATGTGTATCCAAGACAAACCACCCACAAAACTACAATCTACATCGCGATCCTCAATACCTGACGTAGCTAAAATACTCTCTTCAAAACATGGCAGGAGTATTTCTACCGCTTTCCCCTGTGCTTTGAAGAAAGATTGATAGTTTGCATGAGAAGTTAACATGCAATCAATGTTGGATAAATCTAATGACTTGGGAATTGGACAAGCTGTCCAGGCAAAAATCTGGTGGCAATATGGCTTAATTTCTTTCAGAAAGTCTCCAAAATATTTGAACATCGAACCGATCCACATGATATCCGGTGAAAACCTTTTGACTTGTTCGCAAGGGATAGTGTACCGCCAATTTTCAGGATCGAATTCATATCCGTTCTCTAATGCCCAAGCACGTTGCAAAGATTCGACATTAATAATAATCTCGACTTCACAGCCCATGTCTTCGAGCCGCTGACATAGTGCTGCTGGCCAACTAAAATTATCTGCGAGTATCCTTGCCAATTGTTGTTTGTAAGGTAATTTAGACAGATAAATATCTTCTGCATATAAAGACTTAATGTAAGTTTCATAGTAGCTAAAGAATAATGCTATTTTCATGAGTTGGTATTATATTTATTTATTAAAGAAGAGTCGTCCAATACCTAGCCTTTTTCACTTAGGCTTTAATTTTGCTTTAAGATCTCTGAATAAAAAGGAAAATAAAAAGCTCGATCCTAGTCCAAAAGTGAACAGAGCTGTCGTCAAATTGGCTTCGGATAGATATGTGGTTGACATAACTAATGTCGAGTAGGCGGCAACAACAATCGGTACCTTCCGTTGTTTGAGAAACCATTGGTGATAGTACCAGAGCAACATCGTCACCAGCATGGATTCGACAATTACGCCAATGTAGCCAAAATCGGCCCAGGCTGCACCGATAAAAGCGGCGTTCCAGGTGCCACTCGCTTCGGTAGTGTCGCCAAATAGTACATACCCTCTGACAGCGCGACCAGGATCGATATTTACACCACTACCAAACAACCCCGAAAACAGAAAAGAGCTGCCACCATTGAGATGTTGAATGATATCTGGATAGATATAAAAATGTAGTTGTAAGGTTCGAGAAGTTTCAGATGTAAGTCTATTAACGACAGAGCTTAGAGCGTCACCGTACTCTAGACCTGGATACTGAAACATATATTGTACGGGCAGCAACGTAAACACTAAAAACACTAAGGCAGATATAGTGTAAAAAACAACTTTGTTTTTGATAGATATCGCACAGTTTCCGCTTTTGAATAATTGACAGATTAAAAGGCTGATAATAGCTAATGAAATCGCTGCTTTTTGTCCAGTCACTAGTTGCAGCAGCACGTAGATAATAAATAAAAACCAGAATAAATTTGAGAATTTTCGTCCCAGATCTTTAAGCGCGTAGGCGATATTAATCAGTAGTGGCAAAGCCATAAACTTCAA
The DNA here is from genome assembly GCF_031418915.1 of Chamaesiphon sp. VAR_48_metabat_135_sub. NCBI lineage: Bacteria > Bacillati > Cyanobacteriota > Cyanophyceae > Gomontiellales > Chamaesiphonaceae > Chamaesiphon > Chamaesiphon sp. VAR_48_metabat_135_sub. The sequence continues at coordinate 45,887 of NZ_JANOJV010000054.1, forward strand.
GGTGACTGCAATCCTGCCGATTACATTAACTTCACTATTAACACCTTGTCCATAGGCTAACCTCGCAGCTTTGTAGTCTTCAGCGCCAAAATCTTTAGCCAGTGAGACAATTAATAAATTTGGATTCCACAATTGAATAAAAACAAATATTCCAATGATTGCTGCCATCAAAACAAATGTTTTTTTGACGCTAGTAATTTGCTCTCTGGATACTTCGACTAGCTCTTGTTTGTACTCAACAGGGTTCATCTGTCTGTTGCCAAAGAAATACTTCGCAATCACAATGCCCAGGAGAAAACAAACATACATAATGACCAAACATGACAGCCATCTGATAATTACATCATCAGGTAATTCTAGATCTAGTGCGTCGTTGAGTCCAAAAGCGAATGGCACCCCAATGCCATGATTCATTAAGAAAAATAAAGTAAATAAAGTAAATATATTTAAAGTGGAGAAGCACTTCGTCAAGGTCTCCATCCCCATACATATAATTAGTAGAAACAAATACCAGCAGAAGGTCATCATAGTCAATTACATTAAGCTTTTGCAAATATTTTTTAAAAATATATTTGGGTGAAGATGAAGCGAGCGATACTGTCCAAATTAGTCTGTTTTAATGAATAATTTGTTTGTACATTTCAACCTCTCGCGGATCGGTAAAGCGATTGTTATGCCATAATAGAGTGAATTCACCTTGGAATGTTTTACAACAATTTTTGAGGTCAAGGATACATTGGAGAGCTAATGTTTCTTCAGCACCTAAATTCATATAACGATCGTCCAAAACAGTACATTCCATCACAATCAAAGGCTTTTCTTTTAGATTCAAATGTTTTCTAGTTGTCAGATTGAACGTCGAAAATTCATAACATACGCCACACCGAAATCCAACCTTTTCTGCAAAAGATAAGGTTGAATCATAATCCAGTCCAGCATCATTCCAGTTCTGAAAAGTGGTCGGAGTCTCCCATCGCAAGCAGTGCTGCCGCCCGCCCCAGTGCTGTTGTTCGATCCCTTCCTCCAGACAAACTCGCTTCAAAAGATCGAACTCTTGTTTAGTTCGATCGGGATTTTGATAAGTAAGATAACTAGTGTGTAAGCCAATCTCATGTCCGCGCTGATGAATTTTCCGTAACAGATCGCGAATTAGTGGATGGTCGATCGAGTAGTCACAATCCAGTAGTCCAGCAGGTCGATCGACGATAAAGTAGAAGGCACTTTTGATATTTTGTTTCTCACTAATATCCATGATCGAATCGAAAGTATTGCAAGGATCGACATCGAAGCTGCCACTCTTTACCTGTGCCCATTGCTGGATACTTTTTGTTGCTAATGGTAAGCTATGCCGCTTGTAGATATCCCCCGCGCAACGTTTGATTAAGCGAGAAATGTTGCTGAATGCATATCGAAACGGCTCATCGACATCATGGCTGACCACAACTTGGAACTCTCGGACTTTGCGCTGTAAATTCGGAGCCAGTTGGATGAGACAAGCCCACAGAATCTCAACATACTCATTAACGATCGGGCGATCTAGAAAATCCTCTTGATAAGCTAAGGATGCCGTCACTGGAAATCGATCGACTCGATCTCGTTCTGGCTTTACGACTTCCTCATAACGTGTCAACATGAAAAAAGCCGAACCAAAAATATCGATACCCAGCTCGATCTGATTTTGTGACTGAGCGAAAAAATCTGCTCGTGCTGGATCTGCACCATAGACGATTGGGATTTGCGATTTAACTGTCAACGCAGTTAAGTTGGTACTACTCAGATCCCAGTTTTTGAGCGGTTGCTGGGGCAATGAACTGACTTCTAGCCAATCTGCTGAAGGAGTAGCAAATAATCCATCGGGAATTACGATCTGTCTATCGCCATCTAACTGAATTGAAATGTTCTGCCGATCTGTAAAATTAATATTAATTTCCAAGCCTAAAAACTCAGCAAAAATAACGCTAAAAATATATTTGCGCTCTGCTTGATAAGTATTAGGGGCTTCAATATTAATCACAATTTATTCACTCACAATTGATTTAGCTAAATTTCGCTGTTGATGTCAAAAATTTTGTACTTATACTAGACTAATTTCAGCACAACGTGAAATCTATACATATAATGCATCGAAGCAAAAAACTCTACGCTCATAGAATTCGCCGCAGCTAGTTCTCTAATCACATCTAGGTCATACCAAGTCCCCATCGAGTCCTTGAACATATTCTTGACATAGTTAACCATTCCCTTCGCTACATTTTTTTTGATGCCGTATGACTCGCCAGTCATTGATGGAAACTTGTGGAGCTTCCAAGGTACCGAAGCACAAACAAAGATTGAATCTTTGTCCATCATCGATTTCACATTGGCAAAGTTATTAGCCAACATTTTGTAATCGAAGTACTGGATCACCCCATTCGACCAGATTAGATCGTACTGACGATCGTCGCGATAAGCAGATGCATCACCACATTCCAACTCTACGTGGGGATATTTTTGATGGAAGTCTGCCAACATTGCAGCCGAAAAATCAATGCCCTTGTAGAGATCGGCTTTGTCAAAATCCATGTATTGATATAGATCGCCGTTGCCGCAACCTAGCTCTAATACTCGTCGGGGGTTACTGCCCTGGATTAAGATTTTTAATTCGGCGGCATACTGTGGATAGAAATTTTCACCGTTCGAGCGATGTAGTGGCGTTTGGAGATCTTCCCAATACTTACTCCATTTTTCTAGTTTAGTCATCGTTAGTTATGTGTAAATTTATTTTTTAGTTCGAGCGTCGCGATCGATTAGTGAGATAAAGCGACGCTCGGATTTATTACTAGCAATTGAGGGCTTTGACGATCGAATTACCAGCAACGTTTGCACTCGCAGCTCTCAGGCATCTTAACTGTACTCACGACCAAACTTTCTTTAAATCTCGTCCTACCATTAATAGTTTCATCCGCCGACTATTACTATTAGTAACATTGTAAAATGGTACCTGTCTACCGCCAAAAGCCCTAAAAAAACGTTCGATCGGTTCGATGGCTGAACCTTCAAAGTCGAACTTGTTCGTGACAGTTGCGGCAAACTGAATCGCTTCCCACATCAGCAAACTAGTAGCTCCACTATTCCGCAAATCTGGGTCGCCACCGCCCATGAGGTAGTAGGCGGAGTTTTCATCCCAAATAATATATAGAGCGGCATGAATCCGCCCTTGGGCATCTTCGGCAAAGAACATTTTGCGGGCTTGATGCTCGGTACAAGCCCGATCCAAGCGGTAAACGAATTCGCGGGTATAGGGAGGTGTTTCACCTTGTCGTTGAAATGTCAGATCGTTGAGGTCGAGAAATCGATCGACATCGAGATCGGTGCGGACAGTTACTTGTTTCTGAGCTTTGCGGATCTCTCTGCGGATATTTTCTTGAAACCCCGTCCACACTCGATCTAAATCGGTCAAATCTTCGAGGACGTAGGTACAGCGCGCTTCGATTGTGCAGCCCTGCCAATAAAAAGGCAGCCAGTTGGCGATCGAATAGTGAAAGTTTTGACTGAAGTAGTCATGGGGTGGCAGTTGTTGCATCAATTCGGTGAATAGATCTTTCTGCTGTGCTAGTTGTTTGCAATATCTAGCTGTAGAAGCATCGATCCAAGGGCCTAAAGTTTGCGTCAATGTTGGCATTGTCAGCAGTGTTAGTCCCATCTTTTTCTTGATAACATATGGTAAACGTGCGACCACAGAACCATTCTTTTCAATTTTTGATTCCTGCCAAGCACCTGGTGCCAGCGCATCTAACCACCACGATTTTTGAAAGATTGAATTGGCAGTCATTTCAGTTTTAGATTTTAGATTTTGGATTTTGCGGCTTGCGCACGCCCTAGTTCCCCGACGGTTTAGCGAGATAAGACAGGATTTGGGATTTGGGAATCGGGAATCGGGGTTCGGGGTTCGGGATTCGGGGTTGGGGATTAGTTCCGTAACTTGCGCCGCCTATTCCTAATTTATGTTAGGCACAGATATTTTTAAACTTTCAACTTCTTGCACTGAGCGTAGTCGAAGTGTCAATTTTCAACTTCTTGAGTGCTAGTGAAAATCGATAAGGATAAAACAAGGAGCCAAACACATGGATTTCTACTCCTGCTCTTCTATATTTATCGAAGTCCTTTGGTGCATACCAATAGCCCATCGTATCTTTGCCAATAAGTCTTTGAACGTATGACTTGAGATAACTAACTAGGTTGCCACTATGGTATTGAGTAAACTCTAAATCCTTCCATAATATATTTGCCAATAATAAGATGCCATCATCCTCAAGCTTTTCTAGAGCATTGTTAATATAAATATCCAAATCGTCTTTGCTAAAATACTGAATCACCTGATTGCTAAATATTAAAGAAAACTGACGATCGCCAGTATATCTAGCTGCATCCGTACACACTAAATTTACACCAGGATGTCTGGCTCGAAACACAGCCAGCATTGACTCAGATAAATCCGTGCCCAGATATGCTGCTTTATCGATCGCTAAGTATTCAAACAACGATCCATCACCACAACCGGTTTCTAAAACTGCACCACCTGTGTAGCCTAGACTGGTTAAGATCGAGTTGATTTCGTTAGCATATAGAACGCGCCATTCGTCACCCTTATGCCGATATAAGGGTGTCGTTTGCTGTCCCCAGAACTTCTCCCAATGCTTAGTATTGATAGTTGAAGTATCCATAGATATCCTTTGTTTAAAGCTAGAAAATATAATTGTAGATCCTATTCAAAAGATGATGCTGTCGATGGTTTATTCATTAACAAATAAATAGAATAGAAATTTAGAACCCACAATACCAGATACATTACGGCAGTGATTACACTATAAGTGAGGATCGCCGTAGTAGCCGACCAGCCATTAATATGAGCCACCCAAAACCCCAGCCAGAACAAGCCCAGTCTGACGATATTCCATCCCAACATCCAGCCTTGTTTGCCAACCCACTCTAGAATTGATAGTGGGGCAATTGCCATCGAAAAAATAAACATGGGCACCATTGCTTGTGCCATAAAACCAGATTCGATCCAGATTTTACCAAAGATAATTGGGAAAACCAACGGACTTGCTAAAACGATCGCGCCAATTAACAAGCTAGCTACGAATAGTAACAAACTAGTTTTGAGAAACAAACGTTTTAGTTCCTTGGGATCGTTCCGAATCATCTCTGCGGCATGAGATAGAAACACCTGAGAAAGAGCCGCGCCGACAATTACGACGGGAATACTTGTCAATCTTTGTGCGACAGAAAACGAGCCAACTGCTGATGTTCCATAGAATGATGACAACAGTAAAGAGGGAACTGCCGAACCAGTTGCATAGACAAAAGTTGAAGTTCCACTGGTCAATGCGTAACTAAAATATTTACGCCCGACAGTCGCGATTCTAGCAACGGAAACTAGCTTAACTTGAGCATGGTGATTGCTCCAGAAAAACACCGCTTGTTGCCAGATACCGACTACTTGAGTGAGTAAATAGCCAATCAACAAACCCAAGGAACCATAGGCAAATAGTCCGAGGATAATTTGTGTACCTGTCGTCCATAAACTTTGAGCGAGTTTAGTCCGAGCAATCAAGCCGAACGCTTTTTCACGGAGACTCCAATAGTTAAAATTTTGGTACATTCCCCCAAAAAAAATCACTATTGGCAGTAACCAAAGAAAAGGTTCTGATGCGGGAGAATTCGCCCATAGTGCGATATTATGCCCATAAATACTAATGGCAATTGCAAAAACTATTGAGGTAAAAGTAGTCAGTATTAGTGTAAATACTAGTACATCAATAGCCTCATCTTCCTCTGTTGCTAAGGGAATCATCCATTCATAGCAAAAACTCGTCAAAACAACGGCTTGACCGAATAATGAGGTAAAAATTGCTAATACACCAAAGTTTTCGGGAGTATAAAGCCTGGTCAAAATTAGTGATGCAAGAATTAATATTATCTGAGACAAAGCCGTTGAACCTGCCAGCTTCGCAGCATTCTTTAAGAAGCCACTGGCTGCCAAGTAACGGAATAAGTCACCAATGTATTGATTAACGATTGCATAGCTTTTTTTCATGTTAAAGATCGAGCCAATACTTCCACAACTTGCGCCTGGATATCGCTCTCCAATTCTGGCCAAATTGGGAGACTGAGTACTTCTGTCGCCAGGAGTTCGCTATTAGCTTGCAGATCGTATTGTCCTAAATAAACTGGCAATTTATCCTGAGGAATTGGATAATAAATCATCGTGCTAATCCCCTGCTCGTTCATCGCTTGAGCCACAGCATCTCGCTGACCGCCAGCTACCCGAATCGTATATTGATGGAATACATGCCCATCAACTACCGCTGGTGCTGTCACGCCTGGAACATTTGCTAATAAATCCCAGTAAATCTGCGCCACCCGTCGTCGTCCCTGGTTCCACTTATCGATATGGGGGAGTTTCACGCGAAGGATCGCCGCCTGAAGCGTATCCAACCGCGAGTTATAACCTAAAATCTCATTGTGATATTTTTTCTTGGCTCCGTGCGCCCGCAACATCCGCGCCATTTCAGCCAAATTATCATCATTGGTGGCAATTAAACCACCATCGCCATAAGCCCCCAAATTTTTGGAAGGGAAGAAAGAGTAAGCACCGATCTCGCCAATTGTCCCCGTCTGCTTACCACTAAGTGTGGGATTCGCCGCATCATAGAATTGTGAGCCAAATGACTGAGCGCAATCTTCAATTACTTTCAAACCATGTTTGGTCGCAATTTCCATAATTGCGGTCATGTTCGCTGCTCTACCATACAAATGCACAGGCATAATTGCCTTCGTCTTGGCGGTGATCGCTGCTTCAATCTGGTGCGGATCGATATTAAAACTATCTACATCAATATCGACAAAGATCGGTTTGGCACCCACAGAGCTAATCGATTCTGCTGTCGCAAAGAAGGAGAACGGCGTAGTAATTACTTCATCCCCAGCACCAATGCCCAATGCCCGCAGTCCAATTACTAAAGCATCCGTACCCGAATTAACACCGATCGCGTGTTTTACGCCTAGATACTGGGCTACTTCTGCTTCAAACAGTTTAACATCTGGCCCCATGATAAAAGCACCAGAGTCAAGCACGCGATCGATCGCGTCCCGAATTTCAGCTTTAATGCTGTGATATTGAGGCTTTAAATCTAAAATCGGAACTTTAATTTGGGTGGGAGACATGCTAATTCTACGCTGTAAATTTTAGAGATGAGCGGGAGTTCGATCGATAATTAAGACGTTTAAATTACGTCATTATTTGCCAATGTCGCACCAAGGTAACTATAACATCAGGGCTAGAGGGTCTGACAACCGCAACAAGGCGTATATCCTGACGATTGGCTCAAATCACTCTGGATTAATTTACCTAGATTGGCTCACAATTATGTCAAATCACTCGATCGCAACTGTGAGATATTTAGATTAAAGCGATTGGTGTGAATAGACACCTGAAGCAACATGATAAGATACAAACATATAGCAAATATAGTAAATCGAACCAAAAATTGAATAGTACAAAATCGCACTATTAATATCGCCTGCACAACTAAATACCAGCCAGACAATCGCACTCAGTATAAGCTGACACAGTAAATTAAGTTGTTGTCCGCGTTTTGAAAAAAACAACACATAACTTAGTGGTGATGATATAAATGCTACGAACAGCATTGGAGCTAAAATCTCAGCATATTCACCTGCAAAGATCCATTGTTCTCCTAATAAAAGCTTGACAAGATCGGAGCCAAAAAGATGCAACCCTAAGAACGGTAAAAAAGATAGCAAGGCAAGAGTTTTTAGTGTATTCAAATAAACATTGATACAATTACCTCGATCGCGATAGTCTTGTCCTGCTCGATCTTGAAAAACTGTCAACACAGAGCTACCCAACAGACCGACGGGGATACTTAATACGCGCAGTACCATTGCGTACATAGCCACGGAAACCGAACCAAACCTTACGGCGATAATAAAGATTGGAAGCTGACCAGAGGTAGCACTGATGAGTTCTGCAGGGAGAGAAAATAACGTAAATCGATAGTTGCTAAAAAATGTCTTTTTTACAGAGGAAAGCGAAGTTTCACGAAAAAATTGTTGCCAAGATATTGATAATAATTTCCAAGACATTAATGTCGAAACTGTTGACACCAGAGTTGTTGAATAAATAAATCCGCTAACTCCCAGTCCTAACAGACTAGCAACTAGTTGCGCCAATGCAGCAGGAGTGGCAATTAATAATTTTGTCTTGTTCAACAACTGAAACTGAGATCGATAGGTCAAAACAGCCTGTGAATGTCTGTTAAATGCGAGTAGTAATGAGTACATCACCATGCTTGCATAATATCGAGCAATGATTTGATGAACCGATGAAATGCTCAATTTTTGCACTATTAAAATAGTGATTATAATGACTAACCCGATCGCACATCCTGCGATGATAGTTAAGCGCAGCAACTCACTAATCTCTTTCTCTGTACGGGCAGAAAAAATTGCCTTATCGAGACTAGCTGCAACTAAGATGCTGGATATATTTGCAGCACTTAAGAACAGAGAAAAATTGCCAATTTCAGCAGCAGGGACTATTCTCGTCAGTACTAATAGTACTGCCATTGGGATGCCTTGAGATAATATTGTCCCTGCCATGACAGTGAGAACATTACTCCAGAAAGGATGAAGGTTTAAATACACAGAATTAGGAACCTAGCTACCAGCAAGTAGAGTCTCACCCTACTAACCCGCACTATTCCCCAATCTAAGTACTCATTAGCTAGATAATGAGCTGCTCCTGGGACATTTCTAATGTAGAGAAGATATATTGGGACACTTCACACAAGATGATTGTATCAATCATCACATTTTTTCCCTTCAGCATAAAGTCGTGTATTTCGATCGATTAGGTTCGATCGAGTCATACATTTAGCTTAACGCATCAGGATCGATGCCTAATTGTCGTAACTTATCTGCCAATTTGGTCGATCGATCCAACAAAGAATTAGATCGATCGACCTCTTGTTGAATTCTTTCATTGGGGGTAAGATAGCGTTTCCCGTCCTCATCGTACCAATACAACCACTCCCTCGTTACCCCGCCATAATTTCCCCGCTCATACCCAATTCCCAAACCTATTTCTGGCATCCATACTGGACTATCATTGACTAGTTGATAAACTCCATCGACTAGTTTATGTACTTCAAATCTGGGCTTACGTTTTCGTTTTGAGGAGTAGATTGCATAGTACAATACCCCCATCTGTTCGTATAATTTTAGCTTGGTAGTATATTCCTCTCGATATCTAGGAGAAACTACTTCTAGCACAAAGATCGGAACTGTCTCTTCGTCCCACAATACATAACTAGGTCGGAGTTCTTCATCATAACATCGCTCTACACCAAGACTCAGGAAAGCATCGGGCACGATTGGCGGTAACTCTGGATTAGAATAAATCCCCATATCAATGGCAAATAACCAATCCTGTCGCTCTTCCCACAGCATCAGCAAGATGGACTTGAGTAAAGCCGGAATTAGTTCTTGAAGCTCATTATCCACAGGAGTTTCATCTGAGTCGAGTAGTTCGTCAGCAGAAGGTAAGTATCTTGGCAGATGGTAATCTAGCATAGCAATCTTAAATTAATTGATAATTAATAATTGCGGATGCGCGCACGCCCTAGTTCCCCGACGGTTAGCGGCGTTTTTATGTCTAGGGTTCCCCCCGAATAAAAAAACGACAAGACAGCGCACCAAGCAAATAATTGATAATTGCGGATGCATTTTCGGACGCGATATTGCGTTCCGGTAGTAATTTACTTTATAGTTTAACAACCTGAGTATCTGCTAACAACTGATATTTAGTGCCAATCGAGTCTACAGCATACCCATCGTCATCGAATTCCAACACATCTCCATAAGCACTCATCCAACCGATTTGTTTGGCTGGAACTCCAGCCACCATTGCATAGGCGGGGACATCTTTGGTGACTACCGCACCAGCAGCTACAAAAGCGCATTCGTGGAGGGTAGTACCACAGACAATCGTGGCATTTGCACCAATACTCGTGCCTCGTTTCACTAACGTTTTTTGATAGTCAGCACTGGTATTGCGGGGAAATTCGCAGCGGGGTGTTTTAACATTAGTAAACACCATACTGGGGCCACAAAATACATAGTCTTCTAAAATTACTCCTTCATAGAGAGAGACGTTATTTTGAATTTTACAAAAATCTCCGACAACAACGTTATCGGAAACTAAAACATTTTGACCGATGACACACTTGGTACCAATTTTAGATTTACTGAAAACATGGGAAAAATGCCAAATTTTTGTACCTTCCCCAATAGTTGCTCCGGCATCGATATATGCAGAATCATGGGCAAAATAATTAACCGCAGTCATATTTTTTACTTGTAAATGTGGATTGAATAAAGTCTAATTTTCAGGACGAAAGAGATCTAAAAGTAAGCCCCCATCCTAAAAATATTACTATCAACTTAGCGATTCTAACTGAGCAGCTTAACCCCTAGATGGCGGGCATGAAGCACCGCCCCTACGAGCTAACTTTATCGATAGGAACTCAAATATAATTGCTTGTCAAGTATCAATTATCAATTACTTTTTGTGCGCGTTCCAATACTTCTACTACAGCCACACCATTCCAGCCATCAGAACGAGGTGTTTGGCGAGAAGTCAGACAATCGAGGAAATGTTGACATTCTAATGCCAAGGGTTGGGCGGCGGCTACTGTGACTACTTCTACCCCATCATCGTGATGATTTAATTCACCATCGACTGTCTTATGATGAATCGTCACAGTTTGTGCTACTTCATCATAAACTAGCATTCCTTTAGTGCCGATCGCGATCGTGCCGCGTTGATTTATCGGCCATAACCAAGATGCATGAATATGGGCTGTTTTACCCCCAGCAAAGGTCATTTCTACCCGCACTTCGTCTTCGATTCCTGGTTGTAAAATCGCACAACCAGTTGCTTGAACATCGATTAATTTAGGACGATCTAATAATTCTAAAACGACCGAAACATCGTGGGGTGAAAAAGACCACCAGACATTTTCAACTGCTCTGACTTTGCCCAGTTTTGCCCGTTGCGCCACTACCCGTTTGACATCGCCTAACTTACCAGCGGCGATATAATCCCGCATCCAAGCGATCGCGGGTTGATATAATAAGAGATGTCCGACCATTAGTACTCGATCGTGTTTGTCGGCATATTCAGCTAATGCAGTAGACTCCGCCAGGGTGAGTGTCATCGGCTTTTCAACAAAGACATCCTTACCCACCGCCATCGCCTGCATCGCCAAGTCATAATGAGTAGATGCAGGAGTCGCAATGACTACTGCTGTCGCCGCAGTTTCGCTTAATGCTATCTGAAAATCATCATACAGCGGGAGATCGGGGTAACTAGCGATTACTCCCTCCCTCAATTTGGGGCTGAGTTCGACAACTCCAGCCAAAGCACCTAAAGCGTGGAAATTGCTGACAAGATTTTTGCCCCAATTTCCCGCACCAACAACTATTACCGATTGCATTCTAGATTATTCCTCGTGTTTAGTCCTCAACCGCCCGCGACTGAAGTGCGGTGCTCATAGCAGAAGTCCGTTTCAACGGACTAATGAAAGATAATTAGTTTCTTTGTATGTACAGTAGATTTGGAGTGAGTGCTGACCCAATACTTCTCCGTTAATCTCAAAACTAGTTAGTCTGCGTAGGCGGACTTTGCATCACTAGCTACGATTTCAATCGTTAGCAGTTCTTAACCGAGAAGTACTGGGTACAGACTTACAACAAAGTTACTTTACCTTCGGAATCTTTTAACCTGCGGGTAATTCCGCGTGTATCTAATACCGCCTTCGCAAGATCGATCGCTAATTGATAATCAATGTTACTGTGTTCGGTAGTAATCAATACTAGATCTGATTCAGTTACTGCGGCGGTCAAATCTGGTGCAGATGTGAATGGATGTCCATTTAAGGTAATTTGGGGCACGTAGGGGTCATAATAGCTAAGTGTAGACCCTTGCTCTTTGAGTAGCTTCATCACCTCAATGGCAGGAGATTCGCGCCAATCATCAATATCTTTTTTGTAAGCCACTCCCAAGCAAAGAATCTTGGCTCTGGACATCGCAATCCCTTGCTGATTGGCTATTTTATTCGCTTTTTGAACCACAAATTCGGGCATGGAGCGGTTAATTTCCCCAGCGAGGCGAATGAAGCGGGTATTAAAATTATATTCCTTTGCTTTCCATTCCAAATAATGTGGGTCGAGGGGAATACAATGTCCGCCGACACCAGGGCCAGGATAAAATGGCATAATCCCAAAGGGTTTAGTATTGGCAGCATCTAACACTTCCCAAACATCGATTTCCATCCGATCGCATAATAGAGCCAATTCATTCACGAGGGCAATATTAACAGCCCTAAAAGTATTTTCAAATACCTTAACTAATTCGGCGGCTTTAGCACTAGAGACGGGGACTACGTGGTCGATCGTTTGTTGATAAAATAGAGTAGAAACTTCTAGGGAATCGGGATCGGAAGCACCGACTACTTTATTCGTATTTTTGGTAGAATACCTCACATTACCTGGATCTACCCGTTCTGGAGAATGGGCGAGAAAGAAGTCCACACCTTGTTTTAAACCGCTGGTTTCTTCCAAAATCGGTCGCATCAAGTCATCAGTGGTGCCTGGGTATGTAGTAGATTCTAGGGTAATTAATTGCCCAGGGCGTAAGTGTTTGGCTATTTGCTCGGTCACACTTTTGACGTAGCTGAGATCTGGAGTAAGATTTTTGGTGAGTGGGGTCGGTACGCAAATCACTAAAGCGTCTAATTCTGACACGCAATCGAAATTAGTGACCGCTCTTAATTTACCACTACTAACAATCTCTTTCAATCGATCGTCATCAACATCGCCAATATAATTTTCGCCAGCATTAACTGCATTTGCACGCTTGGGACTTTGTTCTATGCCTACTACCGTAAAGCCAACTTTACACTTTTCTACAGCAAAAGGTAGCCCGACATAGCCTAAACCAACAACACCGATGATAGCTGTTTTATCAACAATTTTAGTTAATAAAGTCGATTTAACCGAATTTAATGTTTTTTCCATGGGTTAATTAACCGCTGGGCACGAAGCCTTTACTCTGACAGTCACATTGTATCAATAGCAACAGGTTACTGCCTCCGCACAAAGTCTCATTAAACTACCCAGCGTAACCGCTAATTACTTACACTGCCAAAAAGCGTTGGATCACATCTTGACTCAATTCACTCGTCGCACCTGAAGCAACAATCCCACCTTTTTGCATCGCATAATAACTATCCGCCTGTCTGACAAAATGTAGATGTTGCTCGACTAATAGTACCGATACTCCCGTAGTCTCTACCACTCGTCTTACTGCTGCTTCAATATCGAGAATAATTGAAGGCTGAATCCCCTCCGTGGGTTCGTCTAAGACGAGTAAACGGGGATTTCCCATCAAAGCACGGGCGATGGCTAATTGCTGCTGTTGTCCGCCGCTCAAGTCGCCACCCATCCGCGACAGCATGGTTTTTAAAACCGGAAACAGTTCAAAAATCTCGTGAGGAATATTGGTTGAATTGTGACTTTTACCCCGTGCTTCTAGCCCAAGTAGAAGGTTTTCTTCAACAGTTAAGCGAGGAATAATTTCTCGTCCCTGGGGTACATAGCCGATTCCCATTCTGGCACGTAAATCTGGAGATTTATCATTAATTATTGTTCCATCGAGGGCAATTTGACCCGTGCGAGGTTTGAGCAATCCGATGATACTTTTCATCAAGGTAGTTTTACCCACGCCATTACGTCCGATCAGACACACCATTTTACCTGGAGGGACATGTAAATCGACATTTCGTAAGATGTGGCTCTCGCCATAGTAAACGTTCAAATTAGAGATTTCTAGCATATCGCAGGATTAAATATAATTTACACAGATATAATAGTTCTAAAAATCTAGCTCGGTATAATATTTGTTTTAATTATTTGATTTTCTTGGGTATTAATTTATCGCTCGTCGATCGATTGTGGTTGACCGAGGTAAACTTCAATCACCCTCGGATCGTTTTGAACTTCGTCGATTGTGCCTTCACATAGTACCGTGCCTTCATGTAAAACTGTGACTTGCCGAGCAATTTGACGGACGAATTCCATATCATGTTCGATCACTAGAATTGCATGACTTTCGGCTAGGGTAACTAGTAGATTACCAACATTTTCAGTTTCTTCATCTGTTAACCCAGCGACGGGTTCATCGACTAGTAGTAGGTCTGGTGATTGAGCGACGAGCATTCCAATTTCTAATCGTTGCTTTTCACCGTGGGAGAGTAAATCGGCTTTGAGATCGGCTTTAACTGCGAGTCCGATCGTTTCTAATATTACGCCAATTCGATCGCGTTCTGTTTTGGAGATCTTTTTAAATAATGTGCTCCAGACATCTTTATATTTATTGGCGGCTAGTTCCAAGTTCTCGCGGGCAGTGAGATTGAGATAAACTCTAGGGGTTTGGAATTTACGTCCGATGCCCAATCGGGAGATCTGCTCTTCGGAGTAGCGGCGAATATTTTTGCCTTTGAATAATACCTGTCCGGTCGTTGGTTTGATTTTACCAGTAATCAAATCGAGAAAGGTAGTTTTACCCGCACCATTTGGGCCGATCACTACTCGAAGTTCGCCAGGTGCCATACTAAAGTTGAGATTATTAATGGCTTTAAATCCATCAAAATCCATTGTCAAATTTTCAGTTGTTAGGATGCTCTCGTTCACTCTGTACCTCTGGATCTAGATCGATATTTGGATAAGTGCTAATCGGTTGTTGACGGCGTTGGAATAATTTTCTTAATCCAACCACCCCCTCGGGTAATACTGTCACAACTAGTAGGAATAATGCACCTTGAAAAAACAGCCACACTTCGGGAAATTGCTCGCTGAGGAGGCTCTTGGCGAAGTTAACTAATAAAGTACCTAGAATTGCACCAACCAGGGTTCCTCGTCCTCCTGCAGCTACCCAAATCACCATTTCGATCGAGAAGCCAATATCCATTAGTTGGGGGGAAACTCGTCCGGTTTGAATGGTGTAGAATGCTCCACCAATTGCGGCAAGTGCGGCGGAGATAGCAAAGACAATTACTTTAAATCCAGTGGGGTTATAGCCAGAAAATCTCAACCGATTTTCATCATCGCGGATTGCTACCAGTAGATTACCAAAGCTACCGCTAGTCAGCCAGCGACAGAGTGCGTAAGCAAGCACGAGGGCAACAATAGTGAGGATATAAAAAGTAAATTGATACTGACCGACATCAGCACCTAAAATAGTTTTAAAATCAGTCAGACCATTCGTGCCATTAAATAGTTTTTGTTGTCCGTTAAAGAAGTTAAAAAAGACCACCGTGGCAGCTTGTGTCAGAATCGAGAAATAGACACCCCTAATCCGATTACGGAAGACTAAATAGCCAAGTAATCCGCCAATAACAGTGGGGATGAATAAGATTGCCAACATCGTAAAACCGAAGTCGTGGAATGGTTGCCAAAACCACGGTAATTCAGTCACTCCATAGAGATTCATAAACTCAGGGAGTTGATTTGCAGCATCTGTGGGAATCTGCAATTTCAGATACATTGCGAGGAGATAACCACCCAAGGCGAAGAATACGCCATGCCCCATACTGAGTAATCCAGTATAACCCCAGATCAGATCGATGCCTAAAGCTGCGATCGATAGAGCTAGAAATCTGCCTAACAAACTCAGCCGAAAGTCAGTTAATACCCAGGGTAGAATTAAGATTAAAATTAAGGCGATCGTACCGACAATTCCCGCTTCTACTACTAATCTATTATTTCGAGGTTTCTTCGGCACAACAGTAATCATAATTAGGATGAAAGTTCATTACTTATAATTTATTGATCGTTATTAAGGAGATACATTTATTAATCTAGGGCGTGTTAGCGACAGCGCGAGCGTACTAACATATCTACGGAGGAAGGGTGGGTTCAAACAACATTTTTATTGCAGTCTTAATTAATGGTATAAAGCGGATGCACGCGCCCCTACATATCCAGGTAATTCACAATTCAACATTGCGTCCTTTCTGTGGAAAGATGCCACCTGGACGAACTTGTAAGAAGGTAATAATCAATGCAAACACCATCACTTTTGCCATACTAGTAGTGGCAAAGAATGTGAAAAAATCAGCGACAGGCTGAATCGGTGCAAAAATTGTGGCAAGATTTCCCGAACCGATCAAATAACTCGCAGTACCAATACTTAGAGCTGCAATAATAGTTCCGGCTAGTTTACCAACACCACCGACTACTACCACCATAAAAGTATCGACAACGTAATTTTGTCCGGTATTTGGACCGACAGAACCAAGTAAACTAATCGCACATCCAGCTACTCCTGCTAACCCCGAACCGAGGGCAAATGTAAATGCATCAACTTGGGCGGTGGGAATACCTAGACAAGCACTCATATTTCGATTTTGGGTAACAGCGCGAATCCTTAGTCCCCAATTTGTCTTTTGTAAAAATAGATAAATTCCAATTAGGCAAATTATCGTAGTTACCATGATAAATACTCGACTGTATGGCAATTGAAAATCACCAATCGGCAACCCCCCTCGCAACCAAGCTGGTGCGGTGACATCAACATTTTGGGCACCGAACCAGGGTTGAGTGACGGAGAGTTTAAATGTTTGAGCGATTAGGTTACTAACAGCGGCACTAATTGCAATCGAGAGTGGTAAGATAATGGCGATCGCAACAGTCCTAATTCTCTCAAAATCTGGACGACGTTTAATCAACCACATCCCGCCAAAAAATAGGAGGGAGAATAAGCCGATCGCGATCGACAGTCCCAAGCTAATACTTCGCACAAATTGTTGTAAAATCAGACTTACGCCCCAAGTCGCCAATAGCGTTTCGAGCGGTCGTCCATAGAGGAACCTAATTACTCCTCTCTCTAACACTAATCCTGCGGCTGCTGCGACGATGAAAGCAGCAATTAGGGCAAAGAATATATAAAATTCAAATAGTGGCGCAGGGAGCGTTTTAAACACGTTCTGAACGACAAAGGTCGTGTAGGCTCCCAACATCATTAGCTCGCCATGAGCGAGATTAATCACACCCATTAAGCCAAATACAATTGCAAGTCCTAAGGCAGAGATGAGCAGCACAGAGCCGATACTCATTCCGTTAAAAATGGCTTCTAATAGTCCTGATAACACGATGTTAGGGGTGAGAAGGTAGGGAACTAAGATGAGGATATTTTATGTGTTAAAAATATACAAAATAGTGGTCAAAGATACATAAAATGGTGGTGAGCATTGCCCGCCACCATTTCAGAAATATTCGCTATTAGTTATTAACTAAACTTTAGACTTGTATTTACCACCTTTAGCAGGATCTGACCAATCACAGGCGTAGCCTTTAGTTTCTGCTACATATTGGTTCCAAGGAATAGGTTTAACTGCTGCCTTAGACTCAGAAACGATCTTGAACATCCCATCTGCGCCAATTTCACCGATGCGGACAAATTTGGAGAGGTGATGGTTATTTTCCAGCGTCACTTTACCTTCTGGGGCATCAAAGGTTAAACCATTAGATGCTTTGCGAACTGCTTCGAGTTCAAAGGTTTTGGCTTTTTCGACTGCCATTTTCCACATATATACCATGATATAGGCAGCTTCCATCGGATCGTTAACTACTCGATCGGCACCGTATTTTTTCTTAAAGTTTTCAACGAAGGTTTTATTCGCTGGAGTATTGACAGTTTGGAAATAGTTCCAAGAAGCATAATGACCCTTGAGATATTCTACCCCGATCGCTTTGACTTCTTCTTCGGCAACACTCACCGACATCACGGGATACTTATCAGCATTTAAACCAGCACTTTGCATCTGTTTGAAGAAAGCAACATTACTATCTCCATTCAGAGTATTGAAAATGACTCCACCCTTGGGTAAAGCCTGCTTAATTTTGGCGATAATTGGCGTGACTTCGTTATTACCTAGAGGTAAATAATCTTCCCCGACTGTTTTCCCGCCGTTGGCTTTTAATTGAGCTTTGATGATGGTATTTGCCGTGCGCGGGAACACATAGTCAGAACCCACGAGGAAAAATTCTTTACCTTTATTTTTTAGCAACCAGTCAACCGCAGGCTCGATTTGTTGGTTAGGTGCAGCACCAGTATAGAAGACATTTTGCGAACATTCTTGTCCTTCATACTGCACGGGATACCAGAGCATATGCTTTTTCCCTTCAAACACAGGTAAGACAGCTTTCCTACTTGCAGATGTCCAGCAACCGAAGACTGTTTCTACTTTATCTTGATCGATCAATTTCTTGGCTTTTTCCGCAAATTTATCCCAATCAGAAGCACCATCTTCAACAATAGCTTCGATTTGCTTGCCTAATACGCCACCCTTGGCATTAATTTCTGCGATCGCGAGTTGTTCGGCATCGACGACGCTTTTTTCACTGATCGCCATCGTACCACTGAGGGAGTGTAAAATTCCGACTTTAACCGTCTTACCATTGGCAGCTACAGGTGCGGTACTGGGACTTGCACTAGCTTCTGGAGCTGCACTCGGACTAGAAGTAGGACTTGCGCCTGGTTTGGTACAGGCGTTGAGAATAACTGTACCTGCTAATCCAGCACCACCTAAAATAATGAATCTACGTCGTCCAAATTGATTTGCCATAAATAATACTTTGCTCCACTCTTCACACGGGATTGGCTGAGATATTAGTGTTAATATATCAGCCACTTTGTATCTTAGAACACAAAGCGACTAAATTTTACAAAGCTTTAGACTTATGGCTGATTTGTTACCGATCGTAAGAATTTGTAAGGATACTGGTACTCCTTTTTGCTACAAAATTAATCCACCCGCCGACAGATTTATTTTGTCGGCGGGTGGATTAATTTTGAGACAAGAAAATCCTCTAAATAACTTTGATGTTTACTGAGATAGTTCTGTATTAAACTCGTTGAAACTACGTCGTTTTAGTTCGAGTGATTTCTCTCTTGGGAGTAGATCGAAGACTTCACGCAAAGTATCATCCATTTTCTCAAATGAAATTTGACCTGCTCGATCGAGCCGAACTTTACCTGTTTTGTCGATGACGACAGTTTGAGGAACTGTCCCTTTATAATAGTACCCTTCTTCTGTATTTGAATATTTTTTATCGAGTGCCAGACTATCCACAGTTACAGGGATAAAACTCGCGGCTTTGCCATAGTAAGCTTGCAGTTGGGAAATTACCGTGGAATATTTTTTGCAGTCACTACTATCATCGATGTAATAAACTAGCAAGGCTGGTTTGTTCACTTTTAAAGAGTCGGCTAGCGAAATCCTCGCTGGGACTAGAGAGCCATTTCCCGCGTAGAGTACGAAAACATTTCCATCGTATTTATCATCATCGATTCCGGCGGAAGCTGGATTAGCTAATAGTAGCGAACAGAAGATAATTAAGGCAGTAGCTAAGATCGATCGGTATACAGAGGTAAAGTAATTAGATAGCATTCTAGACAGGTAATTTAGTTAAATATAGTTTTAAAAATTCCAAGCTCTCAAAGCCCTTCAGGTGTGAGAGCCAGTAGATCGAAATAATTATTTCACGGCTTCCAACATCTGTGAGAAATAGACGCTTTTTTTCGTCAAGGCTTTGCGCTTGATAGTAAAGCCTTGCGCTTCCAAAATTTCGATGATATCGGCTTCGGTGTGGAGATAAGAGCGGGTAGCTTTGCTTGCGCCAGGAAAGAAACTACCGATCTTTTTTAGTAGGGAAAGACAGGGAGTTTTGGGTGCAAAACTGACTATCAGCCGCGATTGTGCCAGGGATGCGAGGTGGGAAATCATTTCCGCAGCTTTTTCTTGAGGATAGTGAATCAATACGTCAAGACAGACGACTGTATGGTAACTACCACTAAGACTTTCGAGATCTTGAACGCTAAAGTTCGGATTATTGTTATTGCCAAATAGTTTAGCCGCAATTTCTTTAGCTTCTCCCACCATTTTCTCAGAAATATCGCTCGCATCAACGATCGCTTTTGCTGTCGCGAGGGGAATGCTCAAACAACCTACTCCACACCCTGCGTCACAGATGGATAAACCTTCGAGGTTATTATCTGCCTCAAACCATCCCAGTAAGGTGTCTACAGTCTGCTGGTGCCCAATCCGAACAGCAAGCTGTACCTTGTTTACTTCACCATCGCCGTAGATTCGTTGCCATCTTTCAAATCCCGTATTATTAAAATATTCTTTGACTACTGCCTTATCGTCTACTAAGTCCATTGAAATTTTAGGTATAAAAATTTATTGCTATCGGTAGATCACTATAGCAGGCGATCGGGGGTGTCAGGTAGTATAGGTGCAGATTCTTGCCTGATCTTCTATTAATATTAGCCTCAATCTTAAACCGATTGTCTGAGGTAACATTAAAGCAATATCGATCGCTCAAACCCCGCCGCACTAATGCATTTCTCACCGCAGTAGCGGCGCGTTCTGTTTGTCTCGCCTGCTGACTTTGAGAGATCGTTTCTGGATGGACGCGATAGTAATAGAGTGGTTGTGGATGGTGATAAATCTCCGTGACTTCAGATATTTTCAAACAAATCCTTTGAAAATACAGGATTTTCGGTTCTTACCTGCGGAATGAGGGTTTCAAATTTAGCAACTAACTGACGATCGATCGAACCAGGCGATTTGTGCAAACAGCGACGGCATCATTGTTAAGATATACTAGTACTGAGCGGCTGAAATAAAGCCACCATTTAGTCCTTGTTCTAATCACTCTCCCCGCTCCCCGCTCTCTTGAAAAGGTGCTCTACTTGCGGCGTTTTTATTCGGGGGGAACCCCCGAATAAGAAAACGACAAGACAGCGGCTCACTTTTGGACGGGTTCCCCGTCAAAATAAGTGAGACAAGACAGGGGAAACCCCAAGACCACTGGGCGGGTCACCCGACCATCAGCACTTTTCGCTCCCCGCTCCCCGCTTTTACGAAATAGTAATGTTATTTACGCCACCGAGTACTAGCTGATCGGATCTCGATCGAAACCCTATCATTTGTTCTAATGGCTGCTAAACAGATTCTACTCTGGTATCGTAACGATCTTCGTTTACACGACCATTTACCCCTGACACAGGCTCTAGCCGAAGGTGCTAGAGTGATTCCATTCTATTGCTTTGACGATCGACATGTTGGTCAGACGAAGTTTGGATTTCCCAAGACAGGTGCATTTCGATCGCAATTTTTGCTAGAAAGCATCACCGATTTGCGCAATTCCTGGCAATCTTGCGGTAGCAATTTAACAATTCGGCGAGGATTACCTGAAATAGTCATTCCGGAATTAGTCAAGCAATTGGGAATAACTGATGTGTATTATCATCGCGAAGTTACCGCCGAAGAAATTGCCGTCAGTACGGAACTAGAAAGATCGTTAAAAGCTATCAATATTGGTTGCAAATCTTTTTGGGGTCACACTCTCTATCAACTTCAGGACTTGCCATTTAGTCTCACCCATCTTCCCGAATTATTTACCAAATTTCGGAAGGAGATAGAACGAGATGGTCACATTAGAACAGCGTTACCAGCACCAACTAATTTACCACCACTACCAACAGATGTAGATCCTGGAACTCTGCCCAGTCTCACCGAACTAGGATTAGTAGCACCTCAATTTGACTCGCGGGGAGTTTTAGCATTTCACGGTGGCGAAACTGCGGGGATCGATCGAGTGGATGAGTATATTTGGCAACGCGACAGGTTGCGAGTATACAAAGAAACGCGCAATGGCATGTTAGGCGCAGATTATTCTTCTAAATTTTCACCCTGGTTAGCTTTAGGTTGTCTTTCACCTCGCTATATTTATCAACAAGTTAAGCAGTATGAAAACGAACGCATTGAAAATGATTCTACTTATTGGTTGATTTTTGAACTATTATGGCGAGATTATTTTCGCTTTATTTGTGCCAAACATGGTAATCGTATTTTTAAAAAATCGGGACTTCAAGGTATCGAGCTAACTTGGAAAGAAGATTGGGAAAGGTTCGATTTATGGCGGAGCGGGAACACTGGATTTCCATTGGTAGATGCGAATATGCGCGAGTTAGCCGCTACTGGATTTATGTCCAATCGCGGACGGCAAAATGTCGGTAGTTTCTTAACTAAAAATTTGGGCATCGATTGGCGGATGGGCGCAGAATGGTTTGAATCGCTATTAATTGATTACGATCCATGTAGCAATTGGGGAAATTGGAATTATACTGCCGGAGTTGGTAATGATGCCCGTGGTTTCCGCTTTTTTAATATTATCAAACAATCTCAGGATTACGATCGAGATGGGAACTATGTTAAACATTGGCTCCCAGAATTAGCCCAAATTCCGGCGAACAAGGTACATCAACCGTGGCAACTTTTGCCAGTAGAACAAAAACGATTTAATGTCAATATCGGAGTGGATTATCCTCACCCTGTGGTAGATTTATTCAAGTCTGCTCGAACTAACGAACTAATTTATAATATGGCTTTTAAATAACTCTCAATCCAAAACTTGTAGAGCCGCAAAATTGCAATTAGCTACCGCTTCCGCCCCATTATCCTGACACTGAAGATAATTTTGCCATGCCGCAGGGGAAACCCGATAACTACCCAACTGCTGACTGACGACTGTGGCTAACTCAGGATCGGGGAAGAAACAGACAAACATCTTGGCGCAACTTTCAGCAGTGAGATAACCTAACTCAAACTCTCGATCGCATCTACCAGGGCGAATCAGAGCCGGATCGAGCTGCTCGCGATGATTGGTGGTGAGGATCGTAATACTCCCTTCCACCGCTCCTGCACCATCTAGAGTATTCAGCAGGGCACTAAATGATAACTCACCCAAAGGTTTGCGACCGGAAAAAACACTGTCGATATCTTCCAAAGCGACGATCGAAGTCGCCGTAATTTCCGACCAAGCACGGAGTAAGGCACTATCGTCCATATCAGTCAGGGAGAGCGATACAAGCTGCCTGTCGTAGTGGCTGGCGATCGCTTGAATTAAGGAGCTTTTACCCGTACCTGGAGGGCCGTAGAGCAGGTATCCCCGCCGCCACGGAATGCCCCGTTGACGATAAAGATCGCGACTCTGGAGAAACCTGTCGAGATCGCGAAATAGTTCGGTTTCGGTATGGACATCAATCGCTAATGTTTCTCGTCTGCGCTTGGTTTGGGTGCGCACGATCGAAATCGTACCGCCAATCAATCGTACGATTAATGGAGCTTCCAGATTATAATTGGTCTCTAATTCGTTCAGCCATCGTAGCATCTGAGGCTGCCACCAGCGGAATGTTGCCAAAGTAAGTAACTGGGTATTTTGTAAATCAGTAACTTTGACATCATGACGATGGATGCCAATATACGCCCCCTGATAACTAATCCCAATCCAGCCCGAACGCGGTTGGAGTCTAGTTTTTAGCGTTGGAGATTCGATCGCTGGCGTGACTAAAGGTGCGTGAGTATAAATCAACTCACTAAAATCATAAACCTTCCCCGTGCGCTCTAATTCCCAACAGACAGCACTATAAATCGGATTGGTTTCGGCGATCGTAATTTGACAAGCCAATCGTTGAAGTCCAAACTGGACGATAAGTTTGAGTAAGTCTCCACCATACCGGATGACTAAGCCACCCAAAAATAACCAAATCGGATCGAGACTATTAAACATCTGGCGTTGCTGAATTGGGGATTGGGGATTCGGTGTTCGGGATTGGGGATTCGGGATTGGGGATTCGGGATTGGGGATTCGGTAAGAGAAAATGAGTAAATAATTTGATTATGACTAGCCAAAAATCTATCTTAGATCGTCGTTATATTATCACTATTTTGACTCGTGGAATCGGCGGATCGATCGGGTTATTAATTATCGGTGCGGTGATAATTTCGATCGCCGGATTGAATGATAATATCGATCGATCTGATGTTGCTGTTGTGTTGGGGAATACGGTCAATTCTAATGGAAAACCTTCGGCAAGATTGCAAGCCAGATTGGATAAAACAATCGAACTTTACCAGCAGGGCATTTTTAAAAATACGATCGTTAGTGGTGGCGTGGGCAAGGAGGGGTTTGATGAAGCGGTGGTAATGAAGCAGTATTTAATCTTACATGGTTTAACATCGACACGAATTTATGTAGATAGTAAAGGAGATAATACCTATCTCACTGCCAAGCATACGGCACAATTAATGACCGAACATAAATGGCAAAGTGCGATCGCCATTTCCCAGTATTTTCATCTTCCTCGCACGAAATTTGCCCTCCAAAGATTTGGCGTAAAAACTGTTCGTACCGCCCATGCGAACTTCTTTGAACTGCGCGATCTGTATTCGACGGTGAGAGAGGTATTTAGCTACGGCTCTTATCAATTGCGATCGTTTCGCTAAGTTTTCTTGATTTTTCAGGGGAGCAGCTCGATCCTAAATTCAGCAACGCCCAAAATCAGACCCCTTCAATGGTGGCAGTGACGATCGATAGTGCGACAATTGGCGCAGTAATGGTACGGAGAATATGTCTTCCGAGCGATACTAGTTGGAATTTATACTCGATCGCCATTTCGATTTCTGCGTCCGTCCAGCCACCTTCAGGACCGATCGCGATCGTGATGGGGCTGTTGGCGAGTTGGCGAGATTGGAGGCATGTCAGCAAATGGGGTCGATCGCCTCTGGAATGGCACAGATATTTACTATTGCAATCAGTCATTTGGCTGAAAATGGTTTTAAGGGGTTGTGGTTCGGCAATAATTGGGCAAACTATTCGTTCGGACTGTTCGGTGGCTTCCTGGGCAATTTTGCGCCATCTCAAGAGCTTTTGCGGACTGGGATTGAGTAGGGTTCGATCGCTAATGGCGGGAAAAATGCTAGTTACGCCGAGTTCGGTACAAGCGCGAACGAGATCGTCGAAGTTATTTCCTTTAGGGAGAGCGCAGATCAGAGTGATGGGTTGGGAAAATTCTCGATCGATCGTACTAGAAATCTGAAGGATTTGGGCATTTCCAGCGGTAATTTCGGCAAGGTATAGTTGTCCGGTACCATCGATCGCTTGAAACTGTGAGCCAGAATGGAGGCGGATGACGCGGGTGAGATAGTGATGTTGCTCGACGGTAAGCGAAATCTGGCGATCTTGGATTTGGCTGGGAGTGATGGTGATACGTTGCAAAGTTTTTAAAATCTTGATTTTGAATTGAGCAGTATATCTTTAGTGTAGAATGCGTGCTATTCAGGTCTCGTTACGGGGAATACTAAGGAAGTATGACTCGAAATGTACATTTTTAGCATTCTGATAAATAAATGCTTGCATCTACCACCACCGCCAATCTCGATCGATGCTATCAGTTACTAGGGATCTGTCGAGGAGCATCGCTCGATGAACTGAAGGCTGCATACCGTTCACTAGCTCGTAAATTGCATCCCGATCTCAATCCAGGTGATGTCGAAGCACCTCAACGCTTCATCTCACTCAGTCAGGCTTATCAAGTTTTACTAGATAAAACTCAGCAAGATTCAACTCCAACTAGCCCTCAAACTACCGTTAGATCGACTTATGTTCGTCACCCAGAACCAGAAACTTCCACGCCCGATCGAAATGAGCATGATTTAAAGTGGCAGTTATATTATGAATTGCAGTCATTACTAAAGCAACAACAATTTTTAAAAGCGATCGTTTTAATTGAGGGTTTATCGCATCGCTCGCCACAGGATGCACAGATTTGTCAATGGCAAGGGATTATTTATTCTCAGTACGGACATCAATTAATTCAGCGTAGGGAGTTTGATAAAGCACGGATTTATCTCAAGAAAGCTTTAAAAGTCGATCCTCGCAATCGACAGTTATGGCAAGAGGTCGATCGTGCCTTTAATCGCATTACTCAGTTGAGTTAATAGTTCAATCTGTTAATCTTTAAAAATCGAGGTAGGGGCAATTCATGAATTGCCCCTACCTCGATTTTTGTTTCGGATCTGAAGATACGATCGATCTTATTTTAATTTACTAATAATTTCCTTGATCTTTGCATCGCCTAAACCCTTGACTTCTTTTTTAAGAACATCCCAGTCATTAAATTTTTGTTCGAGTTGAGTATTTCGTTTGGCAATAATGTTAGCAAATAGTTTCCTGGTACCTTTAGATATCCCAGAGCGTTCCATTTTCCCATCAAGCTCTTCTTGATTGAGTTTGTTAATTAAGTCGAGAGGATTATTTGATATCGGTGGAACGATCGTCGGTGGAGTAATTATTACTGGATCTATTATGGGTGGAATTATTGCAACTGGATCGATTATCGGCGGAGTGATTACAGTTCGCTCGATTATAGGTGACACATTTATTGATTCTTTAAGTATATCTAAAATCTTTTTTTGTTCGGCAAGTTGGTCTATAATCGGCTTTAATTGCTGAGAAATAGCCACGACTAGTGCTGGGAATAATTGCTCGATACTAGCAGGAAGAGATTCTGATGATGTATGACAATCTATTATTGGATCAATGGCTAAGACAGGAGTAAGTACTCGATCTTCTTTTAATAAATGTAATTGATCGATCGCCGATTGGTGAATATTAGTATCAATCACAAAGGCATTAACCATTTCTGCATTCTTTAAGTCTTTTTCCTTCGCTATTACTGCTGCATAATATTCTCGGTGCCCCTCAACAACTGTATACTTTTGGACACCAATCGATCTCAATATTAACGGACGAAGTAATCCATCAGTTTTCAACATCAAATCTGCCAGTTGTTCTAGTTCTGATTCTACAAAATTAGATCTAGGCAAATCTGAACTGATACTTTTTACATCTACAAAATAACATTTAATCATTAATTTAGCCCAATCTTAGTTAAAACTTCATCTGCCAAGATCTCAAACTCCATCGCTGATGTTTGGGCTGTACTTTTCACCTCATCGGCATATTTAAAGATTGATTTTGGATCTGGATATTCAATATCACCGATGATGACAGTTTTATTGAAAGATTCTGACAAGGCGGTGCGATCGTAAATCACTGATTCCATTAAAGGCATTTCGTAGCGATTACCAATTACTTCTCTCTGTTTGGGAAAAGTAAATTCAATAAATCGAGCATTGGTGGAAATTTTAGATGCTAATACTCCCAATACATTAATTGGTTGTTTTCCAAATGTTTTTCTATTTTCATTTATGTTTTTGATGAAATTCTTAACAGTGGGCAAACCTTGATTTGCAAATGGTTTCAGATCGGATGGAATAATTAGATAGTCTGCGGTAAGTAGTGCAACTTCTGCATAAATATCACGAGAAGGTGGGGTATCAATAATCACTAGATCGTAACTATTTTCAACACGCTTGAGTTTTTCTGATAATCTGGTGCGACTTGCCATCGTTGTTGTCAAATCTACCTGCTTATCAATTAAATTGATATGTGCTGGAATTACATCAATTTCTGGATTGCTAAAATATTGTGAGGCTCGAACAATCTCGTGGATGAAATTGCTGTCAGCAGTACTAATCAGATTGCAAACATTTCGATCTCGTAAGTCATCTTCTTCTTCAAATTGAAACTTAACTAAACCTGTTGCAAAAGTACTATTTGCTTGAGCATCAATATCAATTAATAGTACTCGGTAGCCTTTTTTACTAAAGGCTGCGGCTAGATTGGTAGAGACGGTAGTTTTACCGACACCGCCTTTGTTATGGTAGATGGCAATAGTTTTCATAGATGACAAAGAGGAAGATGGATCGGGAATAGAAAGAGATACAGTTGTTGGCAATGGTAACTGAGTTTGTAATCGATCGCGTCCGATTAATTGGGCTATATCTGCTAATTTATCATCAATGTCTCGTCCTGCACAGCTAAATATTAACTTAGTCGTTCCAAAGATTTGCTGATAAATTCTTAGCTCTTTACCATTTGTCAATAAACCGTAAGTAATATTTAAACTAGTTAAATAATTGCGGATCTGATAGACATGTTTGTCTAGATTCTTGCGCGGATGCTTGGCTTCGATAATTAAGCCCACAGGAGACTTATTATCAGACTTGAAAGGGAGTTTCTGGGTGAAAGCAAGAAAATCTAGTCGGATCTTACCAAATTTTACTTCCTGATGCCATGTGTCGGGAGAGTAGCCTAGTTTTGGCAGCAGGTAGTGAACTATTAGTTTACTTTCAACCTCACTTTCGTTTTGACATAGTTCGGGATTAAAACTCAATATAAACCTCTAATATTGGCATTGTCTTTTTGTAATACTATTTCTCCTTAGTTTTGCACTCAATCGAAAATAGTGCGTTATCTTACGAGATAACGCGCCAGATCGATCGCATTTAACTATCAACGATCGATTAACGTGTAATTCCGCGAATCATATATCCTAGCACCAAGCCGATTGCTGAAGCACCTGCTTTTCCGGTTTGGAGAAAGTCTGTCCAACCATTCTGGATATTGCCCAAAATATCAACATTTTGAAACTGTTGAGCGAGCACTAATCCGTGGTTCTTAATGTCAAATTGTAGCGGTAAATTAGTAGCAATATCCATCATCGTCGGGTGAGCTAACTGAACCAGCTCGAGATCGATCGTCATGGCTAACATCGTAAATAGCATAAATTTAACTAAGACTGGAACTGTGCTTATTGTGCCCATCCATGCCATCAGATCGATCGAGTAAACTTAGGGAGATTTAGGGATAATCGCTATATTACGATCTGGATCGCCAAAATAGGCGGGATCGCGATCGTGTTTGGTAACCACTAGTGGTGTCGGGGTGACTCGTCCCCATTCTTTGATGAGGGATTGTAATAAGGTATCTTGTTGTTGGCGGAGTTTGGCAATTTGAGAGCCTTTATTGACAATAACAAACCAAACTAATCCCCGATCGCGTGTGGGTAATACGCCACCTAGTGCGCTAACCTCATTAAGGGTACCTGTTTTCATTGTTGTACCTACAGGTAAATGTCGATCTTTGAGGGTACCGACATATTCGGCTCCCGCAACGGGAAAAATATCTGCCAGGTTTAGGTTCGCAGGTTGAAGTGTTTGGTGGAGAGTGCGGAAGATTTGACAGACGGCGCGGGGAGAGAGACGATTTTGGACTCCTAAACCGGAACCATTGATGAGTTGAATCTCCGCTGGTGGAAATTTGGCGGTAGTTGAAACGATTTTCATTACCTGCTCTGCACCCCCGACACTATCGGCGAGGATTTGAGCAATTTCATTATTACTGTAAATATTCATCTGCCGCACTATATCAATTAATGGCAGCGATCGATGGCGAATTAGTGGTGTAATTACAGTGGGAGGATCGCTAGTCACAATTACTTTACCAACGATCGATACTTGGGGCAGTTTGGTGGTAGTTTCCCTCACTGCTGTCGGTAGTTTGACAATATTGACATCTTTAAATTCAGTCTTGAGCAGTGTGGGAGGGAGATTGATTCCCGTCAAGGCTTGTTTGAGTAATTCTCCCGCTTTTTGCGGATCGGCTTTATAGTTCATGTGGAATTTATCCACTATTAATAGATTGCCATTAACCCGATTAATGCCCAATTGATTTAAACTCTGTGCGAGGGCAATTGCATCTTCCCAGACAAATAAGGGATCGCCATTACCACGAACGATTAAATCGCCTTCTAATGTCCCCTGGCTAATTTTACCGTTGGCACTGACGATCGTCTCAAATTGTTTGTCTAGCCCCCAGGTGCTAATTGCTGCCAGAGATGTGGCTGTTTTGGTCAAGGAGGCAGCAGCAACTGGAATCGTACCATTTCGATCGATTAGCAGATTACTATCGGTTTGGAGCCATACTGATTGTTTTTGAGGATCTAAACCAATCGCTTTGAGGGTTTGGATATATTGGGCGATGGTTTTTTCGACTCCTGGTTCTACTGGCGTGGGCGGATTGATCCACGATAATCCTTGCCAAGTCACAGCTTGTGTTGGTGAAACTGGCGGTGCATTTTTCACTCCAGCTAGATTTAACCACATCCCCATAAGTCCAGAAGAAACTAATTGCAGCATATTAAATTAGTTGAAAGTCGAAAGCTTGCACTGAGCGTAGCGTCTCCGTCAGGAGAAGTGTTGAAAGTTGAGATCTGGCGGAAACCGCTAAATCTAGTGATTTCACTCAACCATCGATTATGACACTAGATCCGCTCGTTAAGATAGTTGGCTGGATGATTTGGTACCAATTTTAGAGCTAGTGGGGAGTATTGCTGTGGTTGACAGATTGTCATACTCAAATCTGAAATAATTCGATCGACACCGATTAATCGTCGAATACATCGGCTATGATATTAACTTATATTATTCCCCTCTCCCTGTTATTTAAAATTTTTTGATAAATGAAATTAGTTGTTACTGGTGGAAGGTCAGACACCAATAAAATCCCGATCGTTGATGATTCTCCAGAAATTTTGTCGATACCCGATATTTAGCTAGGAGCAAGTCTTCTACGCGCTGAATGTTATCCTCCGTCCCTTTTATTTAAAAAATTTTGATAAATGAAATCAGTTGTTACTGGTGGAAGGTCAGACACTAATAGAATCCTGATCGTTGATGATTCTCCAGAGATTTTGTCGATAACCGATGCAATTCTATCCTCCGCAGGGTATCAGACGATCGCGTATGCCGAAGGATTAATCGCTCTGCAAATTATGGAGTTAATACCCCCAGATTTGATTATTCTGGATATTAATATGCCCAAAATCGATGGGTATGAGATGACGAGACGGATTAGAAGTAATTCGGTTTGGGATCTTACGCCGATTCTACTATTCACTGCACTCGATCCATCCCGAGCTGCCGTTGGGTTAGAATGTGGTGCCGACGATCTACTCTCCAAACCTTTCTCGATCGAGGAGTTGCTCGGTAAAGTGGGTTTGCTACTTCATTCTCGTTATCGTCAACAACTTCGAGCTGGTTAGGTTTTAGAGATTAAATTTGCAAGTCTGTTTGATGGCTGTTGCTAATAACTCCTGATATGCTTGGGTGTCGATCGTGTATGCACCGAAACGTTCGAGGTGAGGATTAGTCATTTGGGCATCAAACAGACTGAACTTTTGCTGGCGGAGATGATTGACGAGTTGCACCATTGCCACTTTAGAACCTTCAGGGATATTAAAAAACATCGATTCCCCGATAAATGCGCCGCCGATCGCAATCCCCAGGATACCACCAGCTAATTCATTTCCTTGCCAGGTTTCAAAACTATACGCCCAACCTGCTTGGTTTAATTCCCAGTAGATCTCCTGAAGTTCGCCCGAAATCCAGGTTGTATCTCGATCTGCACAACCCTTTACAACCGCCTGAAAATCCCCATTAATCCTAACTGCAAATCGGTGTTGATTGATTACTCGCTGCAAAGATGTGGGATAGCGAAAGCGATCGTCGAGTGGAATCAGCGCATGTTCGCTGCTAGAATACCACTGAAGACCGCTGTCTTCATCGTCTGCCATTAAGAAATTACCTTGGGAATAACCTTCGATAATTGCTGGGAGATAATATTTACTCATGAAAGGCTGGAGATTTTGGGTTTTAGGGTTTGGGATTTGGGCTAGATCGAGATCGTCTCTTCATCCTTTACCCTTTGCCTAAAAAACTGTAAAGCAAATTGGATTGGAAGTAGCCTAATACTCATTCTCAAACTGATACCCTCCCTATTATGATGGTAATTGTGACGACAACCACGGGTATAAAACATGGAAATTGGCATCCCCAAAGAAACCAAAGACCAAGAATTTCGGGTCGGATTAACTCCTAGTATCGTGCGGACATTAGTCGATCGAGGACATCAAGTATACATCGAAACCAATGCTGGAGCAGGCTCTAGCTTCACCGATCCTCAGTATATCCAAGCTGGAGCCAAGATCGTTCCGACAGCCGCCGCCGCTTGGGATCGAGAAATGGTTGTCAAAGTCAAAGAACCGCTCGCTACAGAATACTCATACCTCCAAAAAAACCAAATCCTCTTCACTTATCTCCACCTCGCTGCCAATCGGACTCTCACCGAGCAACTCATCGATATTGGCGTGAGCGCGATCGCTTATGAAACAGTAGAATTACCAGATCGGAAACTCCCCCTGCTCGCACCAATGAGCATCATCGCGGGTAGGTTATCCGTCCAATTTGGGGCGAGATTTCTAGAGAAACAACAGGGGGGTGGTGGTGTTCTCCTCGGTGGTGTACCTGGCGTACAACCTGGGCAAGTTACCATCCTCGGTGGGGGGATCGTGGGCACAGAAGCCGCACGGATGGCGGTAGGAATGGGTGCACAGGTAACGATCCTGGATGTCAATGTCGATCGATTGAGCTATTTGGAAACTATTTTTGGTTCTCGCGTTACTTATCTCTACAGCAATGCTACTAATATCGAAACGGCCGTCCGCAGTGCCGATCTAGTCATTGGTGCAGTGCTCATCTTGGGCAAACGTGCGCCGATCCTCGTCTCCAAGGCTTTAGTCGAGCAGATGAAACCAGGCTCCGTCATAATCGATGTCGCTGTCGATCAAGGTGGGTGCATTGAGACGCTACGCCCCACTTCTCATACTAATCCCGTGTACATTGAATCGGGAGTCGTACACTACGGCGTGCCAAATATGCCTGGAGCCGTACCTTGGACGGCAACACAAGCCTTAAATAATAGTACCGCACCCTATGTAATTAAATTAGCCGATCGAGGATTAGACGCTCTGACACTGGATCTCAATCTAGCAAAAGGTATGAATGTTCGATCGGGTTCGATCGTTCATCCGGCTGTGCAAGAGGTTTTTCCCGATTTACCAGCCTTTTAATCGCGAGCTAAGTTAACGTCGATGCACGAGGGTAGTAATCGATCGAGATACCGGAAAACCGATATACTAGCGACTAGCCATTCTCCTCACGAACATATGACTCGTTTAGCACTCCTGAGTGTATCTGACAAAACTGGATTAATTGAATTTGCCCGTCAATTAGTCGAAAAATTTGACTTTGAGATTGTCAGCAGTGGGGGTACCGCTCAAGCATTGAAGGCTGAAGGGATTCCGGTGATGAAGGTGGCTGAGTATACAGGCGCACCGGAAATATTGGGTGGGCGGGTGAAGACTTTGCACCCGAAAATACATGGGGGGATTCTCGCGCGCAGAGATTTACCCGAACATTTAGCAGATCTCGAACAGCACCAAATTCGCCCGATCGATCTAGTCGTAGTTAATTTATATCCCTTCGCTGCCACAATTAGCAAGCCTGGAGTTAGTTTAGCAGACGCGATCGAGCAAATCGATATCGGTGGCCCTGCCATGCTCCGCGCTTCAGCGAAGAATTTCGCTCACTTGACAGTATTGTCTAATCCCGATCGATATGCTGATTATCTCGCAGAATTGACCAAAAATAACGGACAAGCCTCGATCGAGTTCCGTCAAGCTAGAGCATTAGAAACATTTCAACATACCGCCGCCTACGATACTGCGATCGCGGGTTATTTAGCAGCCCAAGCAGGGGAAACAGGAAATTATCAAATTTCTGCCCAACCATTGCAATCGCTCCGCTACGGCGAAAATCCCCACCAACCAGCCGCCTGGTATCAGACAGGTGCTGTACCGACAGGTTGGACGACGGCAAAGATATTACAGGGCAAAGAACTCAGCTACAACAATCTCGTCGATTTAGAAGCTGCACGCCGCATTATTGCCGAGTTTGGCGACACTCCCGCCGCCACGATTATCAAACATAACAATCCTTGTGGGACAGCATTAGGCGATACCTTACTCGAAGCATACGATCGAGCTTATGATGCCGATTCTACCTCAGCCTTTGGCGGAATTGTCGCTGTCAATCGTCCACTTGATGCCGATACCGCACAATCGATGAGCAAAACCTTCCTCGAATGTATCGTTGCACCTGAATGCACCCCTGAAGCTGCGGCGATCTTCGCCACCAAGAAAAATCTCCGCATTTTAACATTGGCAGATTTAGCGACAGGTACCAAAGATAATGTCAAAATTATCGCTGGGGGAATTTTAGTCCAAACCGCCGATGAAGCGATCGAAACTACCACCGATTGGCAAGTAGTCACCACCAAACAACCCACCGCATCAGAGTTACAAGAACTTCTATTCGCCTGGAAAGTTTGTAAGCACGTTAAATCTAACGCGATTGTCGTCACCAAAAATCGCGCTACTATCGGCGTAGGTGCCGGACAAATGAATCGCGTCGGCTCTGCTAAAATTGCCCTCGAACAAGCCGGAACCCACGCTCAAGGCGCAATCCTCGCCAGTGATGGTTTTTTCCCCTTCGACGACTCTGTCAAAACAGCCGCCGCCGCCGGAATTACCGCGATCGTCCAACCTGGTGGTAGTATGCGAGATAACGATTCGATCGCCGCTGCCAATGAATTAGGTATCGTCATGGTATTTACAGGTGTTCGTCACTTCTTGCATTAGGGGGCAACAGACCTCGATTTGCTCTTTTGTCTGAAACTTTGTGTGTTTTCTTGTTAGATTTGATGATTTTGAGGGATTAATAAGATCGATGTCTTCTATTGCGATTTAATAGCGATTGTGAGTTGAATTGTTATAGGATATCGGTCTTAAATATTCTCTTTTCAGCGAACCAATGTCGATTAATCAAATTTTAACAACTCCTGCGAGCCAAAACCCAGCCGCAGGATCGGTCCCGACCAAGATCGAACTTGCACCGTT
Organism: Chamaesiphon sp. VAR_48_metabat_135_sub; assembly: GCF_031418915.1. Lineage (NCBI taxonomy): Bacteria > Bacillati > Cyanobacteriota > Cyanophyceae > Gomontiellales > Chamaesiphonaceae > Chamaesiphon > Chamaesiphon sp. VAR_48_metabat_135_sub. The sequence goes on from NZ_JANOJV010000054.1 coordinate 80,628, forward strand.
TCAGCATCCCTATTTGCCAATCGAAACAGCTATTCAAACTCGCACAGCTTGCCAACGCTATCCAATTTCACTGGCACATCTCCAGGGGAAAGGCTACTTTGATGGCGATTTTTTTAAGTCCAACAACGAACAGGTAAAATTGAATTCCCTGTTAAGCATATTTGCAGCATATTGTGCGCGACTTTCCCCAGAATCAGAATTTGACTTAGGGTTAAAAATCGAGTCCCCAAATCGCACCGCTGCCATATTTCGCCACCAGATGCCGATTCGCATCCAAATTCAGCCAGAGGAATCATTCCGCCAGTTTAGAGAGCGGCTGGAAGCGTCGCTAGATCTGGCCGATCGGCTGAGTAAAACTAGTGATACCATCCAAGATGATTTGCCAAGTTGTGTATTACCAGTCACGATCGTCATTGCAGATCGCCCCGATCGTTTGGATGTGCAGGATCTAGATGCATTAATGACTTTCGTTGCTTATGAAGATGGGAGCTTGCCAGAATTAGTACATGCAGGGGCACTCACTCAAATCGATAGTGAGGCGATCGTCCGACAACTTCAAAGTTTAATCTTAGCTTGTGTCGAACAGCCAGAGCAACCGCTGGGGCGACTACCATTACTGTCTACTGTCGAACAGCAGCAATTATTAATCGATTGGAATCAGACTCAAACACCCTTCCCGACAGATGTCTGTATCCATCAATTATTCGAGCAGCAGGTAGCACAGACTCCTAACTCGATCGCCGTTGCCTGTGAATCGCAACAATTGACTTACCGAGAATTAAACGATCGAGCCAATCAATTAGCCCACTATCTGCTGCGCCAAGGAGTCCAACCCGATACATTTGTGGGGCTGCAGATGGAAAGATCGATCGACATGGTTGTCGGTTTACTGGCAATTCATAAAGCAGGTGGCGCGTATTTACCCCTAGATCCCGATTTTCCCGCAGATCGTCTCGCTTTGATGTTGGCAGATTCCCAAGCTCCAATTATCCTGACACAGCAGCGGCTAATTCCCAAATTGGCAATTGAGGATAATCTCCAGGCGATCGCGATCGACACCAATTCGGGCGAAATTGCCCAGCAACCCGCTACAAATCCGCAAACTGATGTCAACCCCACAAATTTGGGTTATATCATCTACACCTCCGGTTCGACCGGAAAGCCCAAAGGCGTGATGGTAGAACATCGCAATGCCGTCAACTTTTTCACGGGGATGGATGCGCGCATCGATTGCCACCCAGGGGTATGGTTGGCGGTGACGAGTTTATCCTTTGACATTTCCGTGCTAGAAATATTCTGGACGCTGACACGGGGATTTAAAGTAGTCATCTATAACGCCAAAACAGAACGTACTCAAGGAGAGCAAGATAATTCGATTGCAGCATTAATCGATCGACATCAAGTCACGCATCTACAATGTACGCCATCAATGGCGAGTTTGCTAATTGGCGATCTGACTACCCGCACCGCGATCGGTCAAATTCAGACGATGATGGTTGGTGGTGAAGCTTTAACCGAAGCCCTCGCGCTGCAACTCCAGCAGATTATTCAGGGACAAGTACATAATATGTATGGCCCTACCGAAACCACGATCTGGTCTACAACCTATCCCCTGAGCGCGGTTGAAGGTGTGGTGCCATTGGGAAAACCGATCGCCAATACCGAATTATACATCCTCGACAAGCTCCAACAACCAGTTCCCATCGGCATCGCAGGCGAATTACTCATCGGCGGAAAAGGCGTGACACGCGGGTACCTGAATAGACCAGATCTTACCCAAGAGCGGTTTATCCCCAACCCGTTTAATGCCGATCCTACCGCCCGTTTATACCGCACTGGCGACCTCGTTCGCTATCGGAGTGATGGCAATCTCGAATTTCTGGGACGGATCGATTTTCAGGTCAAAATCAGGGGATATCGGATCGAACTGGGCGAAATTGAGACAATATTAGGTCGGCATGAGACAATTAGGGAAGTCGCGATCGTCGTGCGCGAAGACGTACCTGGCGATAAACGACTAGTCGCCTATTTCGTCCCCCAACCTGGCCAAGAGCCGACAGCGGCTATCCTCCGCACCCATTTGCGCTCCCAATTGCCTGAGTATATGGTGCCCTCTAACTTTATCCCGCTCCAGGCATTTCCCCTCACCCCAAATAACAAAGTCGATCGCAAGGCATTTCCTGCGCCCCTACTAACGCAACAGGTAGAAGCAACAGCTCATACCAGCGATCCCCACCAGCCGATCGAGCAAAACCTAATTGAGATTTGGCAGAAAATATTACAAATCGAAGCAGTAGACATCACCGACAACTTCTTCGATTTGGGTGGACATTCACTTGTCGCTCTGGAATTGTTCGCCCAAATCGAGCGAATTTGGAACAAACGGTTATTTTTGTCAATTTTATTTCAGTCACCAACGATTGCCGAACTTGCTAATATTATCCGTCAATCCGAAGATCTCCATGCTTGGTCGCCATTAGTTCTACTCGCATCAGGCGGTGAAAAATCACCTTTATTTTGCATTCATCCCGTCGGCGGGAATGTGTTAGGTTATTACGATCTAGCCAAAATAATCGGTATCGATCGACCTGTTTATGGGCTACAAGCGCGGGGAATTAATGGAGAACAACAGCCATTCGATCGAATTGAAGATATGGCTAATTACTTCATTGAAGCAATTCAAACAGTTCAGTCACAAGGTCCTTACTTTCTACTCGGTTACTCTTTTGGCGGCATCATCGCTTTTGACATCGCTAGACAACTAACAGCGGGCGGAGCAAAAGTTGCTTTCTTGGGTTTACTGGATCTCAGATACCCTGGGATTAAGGAGGCCAGCGTATCATTCTCCGAATTGTTAACTATTCAGTTAAATACCATCAAAGAACTTACACTAAAACAGCAGATAAAATATATTTTCGATAAAATATTTAAACGCAGAGCAGTCAGCGACAAAGATCGATATCGAGATGAAGTGGTGACAGCATTATCCGATCTCGAAACCTTTACACCTGAATTGTTAAGTGTTTTAGATTGTAATTGGCAAGCCGCCGGAAATTATCAACCTCAAGTTTATCAGGGAACAGCCAGTCTATTTTGGAGCGACCACCAACTTGATTATATCGATCGACACCCCGATCTGGGTTGGGGAGATCTAGTTGCTGGCGATTTAGATATCGAGCATATTCCTGGCGACCATAATACACTAATGAAAGAACCTAACGTTCGAGTCCTAGCTGAAAAGTTGAAAATACTTTTTAAGGAGTAGGGGGTAGGGGAGTGAATAGTGGATAGTGAATAGTGAATAGTGGATCGAGCGTCCCCTTTACCCTTTACCCCTTCCCCCTTCCCCCTTCCCCTTTACCCTTTCCCCTACCCTCTACCCCGTGGAACTCAAAAACGTCATCATCGTTCATAAAGCTGGAGATCGCGGCAGCAAAGCCCTCGCGGAAAAATGCGTCAAACAACTCGAACAACTCGGTTGTGACGTGATGATGGGGCCGAGTGGAGCCAAAGATAACCCCTATCCCGTCTTTCTCGCATCCACCAGCAAACCGATCGATCTGGCGATCGTTTTGGGTGGAGATGGTACGGCACTGACCGCCGCACGGCATCTATCCCCCGATGGCATCCCAATTTTAGCCGTCAACGCAGGGGGGCATTTAGGCTTTCTGACCGAACCGCTAGAATTATTTAATACTGATGCACAGATCGATGGTAAGTTAATCTGGGAAAGGCTCTTGCAAGATCTATACGCGATCGAAAGGAGAATGATGCTCCAGGCACATATTTATGATGGAGACGATCGCAACGCCGAGCCAGACAGCGAAAGATTCCTCGCGCTTAATGATATGTGCATCAAGCCAGCCGCAGCAGATCGGATGATTACTTCGATCTTAGAAATGGAAATCGATGGCGAAATCGTCGATCAGTATCAAGGCGATGGTTTGCTCGTATCTACCCCCACAGGCTCGACTTGCTATAATGTATCGGCAAATGGTCCGATCGTTCATTCCGGCATGGCTGCAATTACGATTGCGCCAATTTGCCCTCTCAGCCTCTCCAGTCGCCCAATTGTCATCCCACCTGGCTCTACCGTTAGTATTTGGCCATTAGGCGATTACGAACTTAATACTAAACTTTGGACTGATGGAGTGCTAGGCACCTCAATTTGGCCAGGACAGCGAGTAGATGTCCAAATGGCCAACTGTCAAGCCAAGTTTATCATTCTCCGCGACAACTATTCCTACTACCAAACCCTGCGCGAAAAACTCCTCTGGGCAGGTTCCCGCATTCGCTACGATCATCATCATACTAGGAATTAGGTTTTAGGTTTTAGGTTTTAGGTTTTAGGTTTTAGGTTTTAGGGGAGAAGTGTCTTCACTCCCCGCTGTCTTGGAAAAGTCCTCCACTTGGGGAAACCCCAAGACCGGATTTTCCGCTCCCCGCTCCCTGCTCTAAAACAAAAGTACTAAATATTGCCTAATTAATGCCACTTTCAGCAAATTAACGCACAGTTGTAGCGTTAAATTAGGTGGGCAAAGTGAAACTAAACAGTTAGACTATGGATCGAGAGCGGTAAATTATTTATCCCGATTCTCTCAATCCAGGGGCTACACCAACAAATTGACTTAAGGCTCTAGTTAGATCTTTGTAACAAAGTTGACCATCTAATCATAAAAATAAGTCTCCACTGCTCGATCTCCAACAGCATTGCGATTAACTATTGAAGTCTAAAATAACTAGATGCGTCTCAACGGTTAGTAAGTAGTCAACCTAGATCCAAACATCTTTCATGCCGATCTGTCCAGATTTCGATTCCGCCAAGCCGATGCTGAGGGAAAGGTATCTGCTTCAAGTTGGAACGATGCGATCGAAGTAACAGCTAGGTAACTTTACTTATGAGAGTGCAATCTGGATAAATTGATATTTTAATTAACAATCAAAACTGGCAAAAATTTTAATAAGAGCTACAATCAAAAGGGTTTTCCTAAATCAGGAATACTTTCTCGATCGAAGACTATTAATTATCCGGTGTTCGAGATTAACATTTCAGCTTGAGTAGCTCTCGTAGGACGATCTTTCTCCCGCGCAGATCTCGACGATCTGAATTGTTAAAAATTGGTAAACAACAAAACGATTTCCTGCCGAAATATAGTATTTACATAAGTTCATTGTTATTGATAGGAGTAAGAGGAACCACACATGACCCAGGCTAAAGACATGCTCGCAACCTTAACGACTAAAGACTCCGACACCGAGTTAGAACTACTGCTTGACGACGAAGCTGATGCTGACGACTTTACTGCTGACTCTGACGGTGAATCTGATGTCGAAGACGAGGATGGCAAGCTGGGGAAGGTGAAAGCCTCCCGCCGCCGCGTTCAAACTAAGAAAAAACAATTCACAGAAGATTCGATTCGGCTATACCTCCAAGAAATCGGTCGAATTCGCCTCCTCCGCGCTGATGAGGAGATCGAACTAGCCAGGAAAATCGCCGATCTGCTGGAATTGGAGCGGATGCGAGAAAAACTCCTCAATGACTTGGATCGCGAACCCCACGACAGGGAGTGGGCAGAGGTTGCGGCAATGCCCCTCAATCAGTTTCGCCATCGGTTATTTTTAGGCCGACGTGCTAAGGATAAAATGGTCCAGTCGAACCTCCGATTGGTAGTTTCGATCGCCAAAAAATACATGAATCGCGGTCTTTCTTTCCAAGATTTAATTCAGGAAGGAAGTCTGGGTTTGATCCGCGCTGCTGAAAAATTCGACCACGAGAAAGGTTATAAGTTCTCTACATATGCAACCTGGTGGATTCGTCAAGCAATTACGCGGGCAATTGCCGATCAATCGCGGACAATTCGTCTCCCAGTTCACTTATACGAAACTATTTCTCGGATTAAAAAGACGACTAAATTACTTTCTCAAGAAATGGGTCGCAAACCCACAGAGGAAGAGATTGCAACTCGGATGGAAATGACGATCGAAAAACTGCGCTTCATTGCTAAATCTGCACAGTTACCAATTTCCCTCGAAACACCAATTGGGAAGGAAGAAGATTCCCGACTTGGTGACTTTATTGAAGCAGATGGAGAGATGCCCGAAGATCAAGTATCTAAGAGTTTACTCCGTGAAGATTTAGAAGGGGTGCTCGATACATTAAGCCCTCGCGAACGTGATGTTTTACGCCTACGTTATGGTTTGGATGATGGACGGATGAAAACATTAGAAGAAATCGGTCAGATCTTCAATGTTACCCGCGAACGCATTCGTCAAATTGAAGCTAAAGCTCTACGCAAACTGCGTCATCCAAATCGGAATAGTATTCTCAAGGAATATATCCGTTAATTAGTGGATAGTGAATAGGTGGGCAATGCTCACCGTCTAGGTTATGTGCTAATAGCAAAAAAACACTATCTTTCAAGATGGTGTTTTTTTGTTACGATTTTATATCGATCGACTTCAGGTTTACTATTTAGGAATAGATGGCTATCGTTTAGTCGATCTCAGTCAGCTTTTACCGATCTAGATCTCGATCTGTTGGTGCGCTGCATCCAAATGCCATCGCGCTTAGAAGCCATGAAAACCTTTCTGACAGGACATTCCTCACCTTTACCTGCTAATTGAGGCTAGAACGGCAGCCGGAGCCAACGTGCAATCCAATTACGGACCCGATCTATTATCCCTACCGGAGCTAATATTCCGCCAGCGGCTTCCCATTTTTCGACTAATTTCAATCCCAAGGGAGTCAAGCGAAAACTATCGGTCAAACCTTGTCCATCCACTTCTCGTCGCAACATCCCCACTTTAATCAACCAGTTGGTAGCTGATTCTACAGTCAACTCCGAGAGTGGATAGCGGGTATAGCCAGATTGAACACCGAGATCGCCAGCCAACTTGGGTACGGAGACACTTTCCCAGCGCATTTTAGCAAAAAGAGCTAAGTGAAATGGCGCACAGCGGAGAGCGAGTTCGGCTCGATCGATCGTTTTATTTGGATAGGAGATAATTTTACCAGAAGTAGGAGTAGCAACCACGATCGCAACATCTCAAGAGAAATAACTACGTCTATTGTAGCGTGTCAGCCACCAACACCAAGATAAATGGCGGATGTTGTCGATCGATAAATATGGGAAATTTAAGGAAGCTTAAATAATTAAATCTCCAACAACGATCTACATCACCGTTGAGACTACATTCTTCACTAGCAAAACTTTCATTCAGGCCGACTCCCTCTACCTGAATTTCGCTCTAAACAGTCCCTTCTCCCCACATAACGATCGTGTCTAGCGACGAAACACCCAAAGTCCCTTTTCCTTGGTCGGCATTCTTGAGTCAACCAGTATTTAATCCCAAATTCAAGCTGATTCTCAATCCTGGATTATTTCAGCAAGTATATCAAATTCGCCTGCTAGAAAGTTGTCTCCAGAAACAGCTTCCCGCTGCTAGATATCGGAATCTTAGTAGCTAGTATCAGACGGCGTAAATAAAGAGACTATTCGGATGGAAATCGGTCGGGAATAGTCCCGTAACTTGCATCGCTTACTAATAGTATCATTGCAGTGGTTTTTCTTCAGACCAGCTAATTCTAGATCGATCTTTGGGATGCTCGGCAATTGCTGCTGCCAACCATCGATCGAACATCTCCGTTAAAATTTGTTGGCGAAGCTGCTCGTCCAATTGAGGTTCGACGATCTCCTCCACTTGGATCAGATGAACGCCAATAGCACTAACAACCGGATCGATTAATTGGGGCGGCTTTGCGGCAAACACTGCTGCGGAAATTTCTGGACGAAGTTGTTTGCGCCCTACTTTGCCAACATATCCACCTCGGCGGCGGAGTTCGGGGACTGAAATATATCGATCTGCTACATCTGCAAATCTCAGATCGCCTTCTTGGAGAGAGTAAAAAATCTCCATTGCCAACTCGCGATCTTCCAGAATTACCTCATAGATCATGGCATAATTATAGTCGAGTAAGTTCTGGTGAAAAAATTGTTCGACTCGATCGCTAAATAAATGTGAGGCAAGTTTTTGAGCTAGTAGCTCCTGCGTAATCATGTATTCAAAATCATCGAGAGAGATCGATCGATCTTGCAACCATTTGTTAGTTGCTTCGGCACTTTCTAACTGATTGACGAGCCGAAACTGGTCGGCTGCTGATTGCAATTCCGCCGTAACAATCTGAATTTCAGCTAGTTGGACTTGGCATTCGATAATTTGACGGCGGATAATCCCCTGAATTAGTTCGGGAATTTTGCCGGAAATTTTAGCTTCATAAATTAAATCTCGATCGTTAATTTTAGGATAATTAGTTTTTTCGATCGATCGTCCGTTCGGCTGCATTTACTAATAATTATTTATTGGTTAATTTTTTAAATGGGTCGAGCACGAAATCGATAATGCGGCGATTGCGAATTATAATTTCGGCAGTTGCTGGTTGACCTGATTTGAATGGGATACAATTACCTTCGTGCTGGATACAGGCTTGACCTAATTGCACTTCGATATCATAACTAGCGATCGAACTACCTTGAGGGATTTGGGTTAGTTTAGAATTAGGCGCGATCCAGATCAGCTTACCTTTGACAACATCGTAGCTTTCAAAGGGGAATTCATCGAATTTGAGTTTAACATCTTTTGGTGTGGAACTTGCAGATCGACTGTCATCTAACGACGATCGCAATGATTCGCTCTGAGTGGCTGGAATTTCGCCTTTAAAGACCAGTCCGCTGGTATTGGAAGCAATTTCGGCAATGAGTTGTTTGGGCTGGACGACAGCACCTTCTCGCTCGATCGGTAATTCAAAAATCGTCCCGTCGGCATTAGCTTTAATTGTATATTTGTCTAGTTGTTTGGAGAGGAAATTGTTTTGAGCGAGATCGCGATCGATCTGAGATTTTAAAGTCACAATTTGGCTCTCAATTTCTTTGAGTTGCTGGTCTGTTCTGAGTAGGGCAATATTTCCCCCTTTTGCCAAACTTTGCGAACCACGTTGTTGCTCGGTCAGTCTAAGTTTGGCTTGATCGATATCAGATCGAGTGCGATCGACTGTTCCCTGATAAATTTCTTGTTGTTCTTTGAGTCTTAATCGGGCTTGAGCGATGTCTGCCTGTGCTTGTTGCAATAGTTTCTGATAGTTTTCTTGTTGTTCTTTAACACGAAGTTTTGACTGTTGAAGACTGGCAAATGCTTGAGTAAATAGTTGATTTTTTTCTAAGGCAATGCTGGCAATTTCTCTAGATTTGACTTGAGCGATCGCGCCAGTTTGATAGAGATTCTGATAGCGATTCACTTCATTCTGCGCATCTTTGAGACGATTTTGAGCGAGGAGATAGTTGGTTTGAGCATCAACAACGCCTTGTTCGGCTTGGCGCACCTGGGTAAGTTTTTCGGCTTTTTGGAGATTATAACTGGATTGACGATCGGCCAGAGTTTGTGCGGATTGATGTAGCTGTGTTAATTTTTCAGCAACTTGATTTTGAGCGATGGATTGGAGATTGGCGATACTCTGTCGCGCTTGAGCAATTTGGGATTGTTTTTCTAATAATTGAGCTTGGTTTTGTTGTACTTGGGCATTGGTACCCAATCCTACCTGATTTTTCATCAGTAGTAACTGATTTAACTGTTGTCGATCGCCATCGAGTTTCAGTTGATTTTGATTGAGTTGTTCGCGGACATTTTTGGAGTCAAGTTCCATAATTGTCTGTCCAGCTTTGACTCGATCGCCTTTTTTGACATGCACTTTGATAACAGCAACACTGCCCTCAATATCGGCTTCTCTTTTGATAGTATTGCCTTTAAATTCTAATCTACCTCGGGCGGTACCGATCTCATCCATTCGGTACAAACAAGCCCAAGGAATTGAAATTCCGAGGAATGCTACTAAAAAATATAATAATCCCCGCGTCCACGGCAAGGGCATCATATCAATTAATTCTTTGGCAGCATTCGACCAATCATTAAGACTACTAAATGTGGTCTGATAAATCGATGTAAATTGAGTGGTCAAGTTATCGCCAAAATCAGTAGGTGCGAGTTTAGTTTGACGATTATTTGGTTCGATCGATCCGAGATTTTCGGTGGGAATGGATCTGTTGAATTCTACAATCTTATCTCGTTGGTATAGACTTTCCTGCGGAGCATCGAGAGATCGTGAGGATACCTGTCGAGCGGCTACAGCTCGAATCATATCGGCTATTTTGAGATCGAGATTATCTTTGACAATATATGCATGAGTATAGGCAGATAGCGACTCACTCAGCTCTTGAGTAAGTTCGTAACTACTGAGGATAATTATTTTGATCTGGGGATATTTATTGTTAATTATGCGTGCTGTTTGGATGCCATCGAGTTTCGGCATATCGAGGTCGAGTAAGATGATATCGGGGTCTAAATAGTTGAGTTGTTCGATCGCGCTGTCGCCATCGATCGCCGTACCGATCGCCTGTATATCTGGATTTGGGTGCAGGATCGACTTGAGTTTTTCTCTAATTACCCGACAGTCATCTACTAATAATATTTTAATTGTCGATTCTTGGTGGCGATCGTCGATCGGATAAGATAAATTATTAACCATTAATTTTATTGACTTAATACGATCTATTTATTCTTGAATAGTGGTAAGCTGCTGCTGATTCAAATGATAATATTGTCCTTTTTTGGCCATCAATTGAGGATGATTGCCACTTTCGATTAATACACCTTTATCTAAGACTAAAATTAGATCGGCATTTTGGACTGTCGAGAGTCGATGAGCGATAATAATCGTACTGCGATGGCGGCGAATTTTTTCTAAGTTAGTTTGAATGATCCGTTCTGATTCGGTATCTAAACTACTAGTTGCTTCATCAAAGATTAATAGTCGCGGATTGTTTAGTAAAGCACGCGCGATCGCAATTCTTTGGCGTTGTCCGCCCGACAACATGCTGCCACCTTCGCCGATTTCGGTATCGTATCGCATTGGCATCTTATTAATAAATTCATCGGCACCTGCTAGCTCTGCGGCGCGTTCGACTGCCGATCGATCTGCACCTGGTTTGGCAAGCGTGATATTATCTTTGACGGTACCGCTAAATAAAAATGTATCTTGATCGACTACTCCTACTTGCGATCTCAAAGAATGGAGTGAAATATTTTTCAGATCCTTACCATCGATCTCGATCGATCCACTCGTCGGTAAATATAGCCCTAAAATTAATTTTGACAGCGTTGTTTTACCAGAGCCACTGCGACCGACTAAGGCGATCGTTTGACCTGGTTTAATCTCAAAGTTAATATTTTCGAGTACATTAAATTCGGCATCCTTATTATAGCGAAAGGTAACATTGTTAAATTTAACGTAGCCCTGCAATTTACCAATGTCTTGACGATGTGTTTCTCGATCTTCCTCTGGTTTAGCTTCAATCACATCGCAGATTCGCTCGATCGCAATCCCAATTTCTTGCAATTTATTCCACAGTCCAGCCAATCTCTGAAAGGGACTAATCACATTAGCTGACAACATATTAAAAGCAAATAGTTGACCGATCGTAAATTCACCTGAAATCACCAGTGATGCACCAATCCAAAGCAATGCTGTACTGCTAATCATATTAATTGCCGAGCTAATTACCTGGATTTTGATATCGATAATTTGACCGCGATAGGTTTGTTTAATTTCCTGATTGAGTCGTTCTTCCCAATTCCAGCGAACGGATTTTTCAACAGACATTGATTTGATCGTGCGCACGCCGTTGAGAGATTCGATCAGATAGCTATTTTGAGCATTGCTAGCATTAAATATCTCCCGCGACATCTTCTTCAGAAATGGAGTGGAAGCAAAGGTGAGAATCAAAAACGGTGGAATTGAGATCAGCGTGACTAGTGCCAACTTCCAACTATAGATAAACATCAGCGTCGCATAGACAAACACTGACATCAAATCTAGTAAAACTCCTAAAGATTGTCCGGTGATAAAACTTTGGATCTTATGGTTTTCCTGAATCCGCGAGATGATATCACCCACATGCCGCGAATCAAAATAACTCAATGGCAAACTAAACGCATGACGGATAAAGCCAATCAGCAACGCCGCATCGATTCGATTGGCAGTATGTGCCATCAAATATTGACGCAAAGCAGTCATCGCAATTTGGAAACCACCAAAGATTAGCAACCCGACTCCAAAGGCGGCTAAACTACTCTCAGATTTGTGAATTATGGCTCGATCCAAAATTAATTGGGTGAAAATTGGCGCGATTAGCCCGAACATTTGTAAAACGATCGAAGCCATGAAAATCTCGGAGATCGTGACGCGATGGGGTGTAACGAGCTGAAATAGCTGCCAAAAATCAGTAGATTTTCCTTCAGTTTTGGTCAGTGCCAACGTGGGTTCTATCAATAGACAAAAACCCGTCCAGCCTGTGACAAATTCGGCATGAGTCAACTTGCGTTGCCCGATCGCTGGATCGCAAATAATTACATGCTGGGGGCTAATTTCAAACACTACCACATAGTGATTGCCCTCCCAGTGGGCGATAACTGGGAGTTTCTGACTGGCAAGTCGATCGAGACTTGCTTTGACTGGACGACTATTAAATCCCAAATTTTCGGCAGCATTTGCCACACCCTTGAGCGATGCGCCATCGCGACTGACATAAGCTAACTCCCGCAGGCGGTTGATATTAAACTCCTTGCCCCAATATCGCCCCACCATCACGATACAGGCAGCACTACAGTCGGAAGCACTGTGTTGTGCGTAAAAGGGGTAGGTGTGGGTAACTTTTTTCCACCACTGCCCCATTTTCTGGCTGGGAGTCGGAAAATAAGCTGCTTTGAATCGATCGGGAGCGGCTGGGGCTGGCTGCGCTGGCGCATCTCTGCGGGACTGAACGGTTGCTAACGGGTGAATTTGCTGGGCGGCTAATGGCGGCTGCGGGCGATGTACTGAGCCTGTCGAAGTGTAAAGTCCGCGTTGCGCAACCTTGAGCACTGAGGGGTCGATTTCACCCCTGACGATCGCATCGAGATATTGGGCACGTTGGCTCAGATGGCTCTGGATCGCGGGATACTTGCCCCACCAAGCCCAGACGCGCTCGCTAGGGATGAAGCCTAAGGATATTTCCACCCCGCCTACCACCAGAGCAGCTTTAGCGGTGTAGCGGCTAAAGTCTGCATCTGGAAATAGCGTACTCGCACCAAAACTCTTGCCAGCAGTCAGAGTGGCGATCCGCCGATCCTGAAGATCGAATAATCGCACTTTGCCCGTCAAAACAACATAAATGCCTGACGGGCTGTCGCTGGAGTGCCAAAAGCTTTGACCGGGAATCACCGCGAGCATCTGAGTCTGCGCTTGGAGCTGGGGGAGATCTTCCGGTGCAATGTCCGTTCCTAGCACTGAGGTGAATAGATCGCCTGAAATAGCAGTAAGTGCCGAATTTTGAAGCATGAGTGACGCTGATAGCGAATTTGGATAGATCGGCTATTTGGCTGAAGTGTGCCGATCGTGTAAATCGGCAATAATCAGACGGTGAGATGTGCCTGAAATATATCGATCGTGTAGATCGGCAACGATCGAACGGTGAGATCTGGTACTGGAATCTGGCTGCTGCTGGGTATCTACAGCTAATTCAGCTTCAATTTCTTCGATCAGCCGATTGATATGTCGGGCACTGACCCCAATCTTAAATTCTTGGGCTAAATGTTTGCTCAACCATTGCCCCGTCCAACGTGTGAAGGGATATCCCAAGTCTTTGGGACTTACAGCGACTAGTTCCTTCAGTCGAGCACGATAGTCGGATGTCACAGTTTTGGGGCGACCGATCGGTTGTGTTTGCCAATTGTGGGCGCAACCTGATTTGGCCATCAAAATCCAGTAACGGGCGGTTAACGGCGAACAGCACAACATTCGACAAATTTGGGTCTGAGTTTTACCCTCATCTGCCAATAGCATGATTTCAATGCGCTGTCGGTATTCGGGTGTTTGCTCGATTTCTAGCTGTTTTGTCAGTAATTGACGCTGAAATGTAGTTAAATATTGGCTCAACAATTTCTCCTGACTAAATTGTTTAGTTTGAGTCATGATGCTTTTTTTAACTTTGGAATTTTAAGAGAATATTATGCGATGTTTAAGGTATAACATTTTTTACTTTACTATTTCTTAAGCTTAAAATTAAGAATAGTAAATATTAATACACGTACAATAATTGATTCGCTAGTGCAATCTGAAATTAAATCGGCTCGATTAATAAAAGATGTAAATTACATCAGCAATTATGCTGATTTTTGCAGAAAATCAGCAAGTGAAGGTGCTGAGATCCATTCGGGCAATCGACGTGATAATTTATTTACTTAAATTTAGATCGATAATTTCCACGAGAAATAAAATTAATCGATCGATATTTGATCGGGAGCTAGTTAGATACTTGATATGAAAACTATTTTAGACACAGACAATGTTTTTGATTATTTAATTGCTCGTGACTATTGCCAGGAGATCGATCGGGACACAATCAAGAGTGAAATAATTTCAGCCAAAAACTTTAATATTCTAATTAAAATTAACGAAGATTGTAGTTTGCTGGTCAAGCAAGAAATTCACGACGTTCATGGCGAAACTAGCGGGGAATTTTGGGCAGCTTGGCAAATGCAGCAACTGACCAAACATTTTCCAGACTTCGGCGAAAAAATTAGAGATTTTTTACCAGAATTACTATATTTCGATCCTGACAACTCGATTTTAATCGTCAAATACGCGACTGATTTTGACGATCTGGCTAGTTATTATCACCGATCGAATCAATTTTCAATTGTCATTGCTAGCGCGATCGGTCAACTACTAGCCACTATTCACAGCCATACATTTGAACGATCGGCATATCAACAATTTTTCCAAGCAAAGTCGGAGTTGAGAAGTGACTATACCGCCTTCAGTATCATTCGTCGCCTATCTCGGATTACGCCCCAAGTCTTTCAGATAATGCCGCCAGAATGCTTACAATTTTTCAAATTGTATCAACGTTTCCCCAGTTTATTACAAGCGATCGTCGATTTAGGAGAGGCGATCGAGCCTAGTTGTCTAATTCATAACGATCTCAAAATTAATAATATCCTCTTAGCTCTCAATTGGGATTGCCCCAGCGCGCAAGTGATTCGATTAATTGATTGGGAAAGAGCCAATTGGGGCGATCCAGCTTTCGATCTCGGTTGTATCTTGGGTAGTTATTTAGAAGTTTGGTTGGATGGTTTGATTATCGGCAATACCTTGAGTATTAATGAGTCTTTACAGCTAGCAACAACCCCTTTAGAATTGCTACAGCCATCCCTATTTAGCCTCACCCGATCTTATCTAGATGGCTTCCCAGCAATTGCGATCGCCCGTCCAGATTTTCTCGATCGAGTCATTCAATTTGCTGGTTTAGCTCTAATCCAACGAGTAGAAATCACGATCGATGAAGATCGCAGCTTTGGCAATCGCGGAATTATCATGCTCCAAGTTGCCAAACAACTGCTCTGCACTCCCCAATCGGCGATGAATACCTTATTTGGTAGCAATTACGATCGATTAACCAATTAAATAGAGATGATGTCAAACTTTCCACAGATATTAGCCGAAATAGTTGCAAAAATTCAAATCGAGCCAAACTTTACCGTCGCTCATCCCGACTATCCCCCACTCGAACTACGAGCGGATATTCTCGATCGACTGCAACGCATTTCACCCCAGCTCCAGTCAAAATATTTAATCCTGCAAGTCCAAAATTATCTCCACGATATCTACTTCAATCAGAGCTGGCTAGATCTCCAAACGATCGCTACCGCAGCAGCACAACCAGCACAAATAAAAAATAATCTCAGCGATGGAGTAGATATTGATTTTTGCCAACGGCTCCATCAGAGCAATAGCAGTCGCGGCTATCTCGATCTCGGTTGGAAAGTAGTCGCCACCGCCCCCGCAGGGGAATTAGTAGTCGTCAAAGATGGCTTGCACTTACATATCAACCCTCAACGACATTTACGATCGGACTCGCGCTCGGCGCAGATTGGTGAAATCGTCCCCATTTATCTACCGCACAGTCTCGTCAGTCGAGATACTTATATCATCGTGGGAAATTTGGGTACGCCGGCAAATGCCACACCCGCATTACCATCCGTCCAAATCTACTTTAACTTCACGCCAGATGCTGCCGTCACGATCGCCGAAAAGTTAACC
This sequence comes from Chamaesiphon sp. VAR_48_metabat_135_sub, assembly GCF_031418915.1. Lineage (NCBI taxonomy): Bacteria > Bacillati > Cyanobacteriota > Cyanophyceae > Gomontiellales > Chamaesiphonaceae > Chamaesiphon > Chamaesiphon sp. VAR_48_metabat_135_sub. The sequence goes on from NZ_JANOJV010000054.1 coordinate 96,817, forward strand.
CGCCAGTTAAATACACTAGAGCTTCCATTTCAGTTTGCCATTCTTCACGATCCGGCTTTATTTTACCGCTGCGATGGTGCTACGCTCTGGATCTCACAAGCTGATTACCTCACAGCCCAAACTGTTGTGGCAGAGATTTATCGAGCACACCAGACTGCATTTGCTGCCGATGTCCCTTTATTTACCAAGCAACTCGCCCCAGGATTGGGATTGGCAGAGGTTCCTACTACCCTCAGCACCTTTGGGATGCAACGGTGCGAAATCCTAGCGATGGGATTAGTAACTGCGTTCGATCTCGATCTAACTGCTGTCAACGACAAGCTAGACAAGATTTACGAGCAATTTGCTGCGGTTGGAATCGATCGATTCCAACCGCATCTCAATTTTGCTGCACTAGATTGTTACAAAATAGATGAATTTGAATGAATACAACTTTTATTTGGCTAAAACTAACACAATTAAGTCCACTCAAAATCGATCGATCTCGACTAGGACTAGGCGGCGTAAATAAAGAGACTATTCAAATGGGATTCGGGAATTGGGAATAGTCCAGTAACTTGCGCTGCCTAGTCCTAGAAGTCATCACAAAAGTGGTCTTTGTGTGCCTCTATACACTTTTCTAGGTAGTTTTCGATCTGGGGCGAGTAGATTTTAGACATAGTGTTTTGTCTTTTCTGTTCGCGCTAATGGGTTGTAGACCGACAGTCGATCGGGCATGATGATGTGTGACCGAAGTCGCACAGATTTTAGGATCTAAATCGGTCGGCGCAATCGACTTGTAACTTGTAATATAGGAATAATTGAATATGGCTCTCATTCAAATCTCCAACTTAAATCCTGCTGGTAGCGAATTATTTGCCGATACAGAAAGCTTTTTAACCGAACTCCAAGAAACTGACAGCCGTCAAATTTTCGGTGGTGGTGGTCATGGCTGCGGCGGTGGTAGCAAAAAAGGTAGCAAAAAAGGTAGCAAGAAAGGTAGCAAGAAAGGCAGCAAGAAAGGCAGCAAAGGTGGTGGTTACGGTTGTTACAATCCTTGCCACTAATCATTAATTAAATTACCATTAATTAATCTAAAAATTTAACCACTGAGTTAGTGCTTGTCTCAAAAGCAACAACTTGGTGGTTATTTTAGCGACAAATCAGATTGGTATCGTTGGCATTCGATGCTCGTTTTGAAGGAAACCCTTTTGGAGCGAGCATCGAGCAACCTGCTGGTGCTTGGAGATCTTTGCTCAATGCCATTCGCCAATTGTCACCACCATCGGAACTAGTCAAAATCGCCCGCTCATCCCACGGTAGTTCGTAGGTTTGATGTCCGCCACTACCAGATCCCTGAATTACTGTTCTGGGGACGTATTTATTGCTGCCATTTGGATTCAACGTCTGGGGTGCAAAATCTGGACGTTGATAGAGCATCATCTCGATATCATCGCCAAAGATCTCCAGTTCGATCGCTTGGGAGTGATAACTCAAGAAGAGTTTACCCGATCGCGGATCGATATTTAGATTGTGAAACCAGACATGGTAGTAATTGCGGAATGGACTGACTAGATGCTTGGTTTCCCACGCACCACCGTTACGGAGACGGTGCAGTGTCAGATCGAAGTAATAGCCATTTTCGCTATTTCGGCTGACACCATAGAGGGTATTCTGTCGATCGATAACCAATCCCAAATATGATGTTCCTTTACCTACCTGTTGGGGACTAGTCCACGCGGTGATATTGTGGGGGCGCAGACTCTTGGTATAGACAAATGGATCGTGATGTCCGTTGATGATGACATGCAGTATTCCTGTGCTATCGATCGCCATCACCGCCCAATTATGTCCGTCAGCGGCATTGGTGCCACCATAGCCCAGTAAGACAGGGGTGGAGAATTTCTTGCTCTGGCGACTGTATTTCGTAATATAGGTAGGCAATCCGCGCTGATAAATCGGA